>JAYWEN010000155.1:0-4549 GCA_043779245.1 Elusimicrobiota bacterium
CCTGGATTTGGGGCGCGATCGACTGAATATCAAAATACTTTTCCACCTGCGCGCGGCCCCACTGGCTAATGGTGGGACTGAGAGACGGCGCGCCTAAGACTTCACGTAGTGCCGATTCGATTTTAGTCGGGTCAAATTGTTTGGGCTCGAGGTGATCGCCCAAGTTTGTTCGCAAGGCCAGTGTCCAAATGTCAGGACGACAATACCCGAGCGCGCCGCCCTCTCCCAAAAGAATCAAGGGCCTCCCTTGAGCGAGGCACTCCATGCCCGAACGGCCCGCGGCAATCGCCGCGTCGGAGTTTCTGATCAGCGCGTCCAAATCTTTTACAAATCCCAAGGTCGTTACGGTGGAGGGGGTAATTTTTGAATTTAAAATCGAAAGTTGTTTCCCCAGAGCGTCCCGGCGCTCCTCAGGAATCTGCCCGACGATTTTGAAGTTTGTAGGGGGCCACTTGTGGGCGGCGCGCTCGAGCACGTCCAGAAAAAATTGAAACGCTTTCCAGCGACCGCCGGAGAGTCGGCCGATCAGCAACACTTGTTTGATATTGGAAGGCGACCGGAGCGAGGGAATGCTTTTAGATAGATTGATTCCATTACGGATCAAATGGATGTTGCTCGCCGGAACCTGAAAATGGGTACGCAAGTGCTCGGCGATGACTTCATCAATGGCGATGGTCTGATCTCCCAAGCACGGATAGCGCTTGGAAAAAAAATGAACGGGTAGAGGCTGGTGAATGGTGGTCACGTGCGGAATTTTAGTCAGCCACGCGGCTTGTGCGGCCACCCAATGAGCACGCCGCGAATGCGAGTGGACAAGCTCAATACGATTTTGGCGAATGAAGCGTGCCACGCGAAATGTGTTGAGGACTCCCATGGGAAAGGCTTTCCGGTGAATGGGCATCGATTGGTATGTTTGTCCGCTTTGAAGGCGATCGGAAATCCAGAACACGTCATGTTTGGCTTTCCAGGCTTCGGCTAAAGAAACGCAGTAGGTCTCGGATCCCGCCGGTTCTAGGCAGGATAAAAGAAAAAGAATTCTCACGGCTTGCTAACGAAGGCTTTTATTCCATAGACGATGGCGTTGGCCAACGATTTCTGGAAGGTGGGATTAAAAAGCATGTCCTCCTGCTCAGGAACAATAATGTAGGCCTGTTCGGTGAGCACGGAGGGCATTTGAGTCATGCGGCACACGGCGAAGTCAGCATAAAAGAGTCCATGGTCTTGCAAGAGAGGGGCATGTTTCCGGTATCCGGCATGAATCAGTTCGGCCAACTCTTTGCTTTGCGGTTGATTGAAATAGACACTCGAACCATTATTCCACAGAGGATTTTCGCCAAGTCCTGAAGCGTTGCAATGAACGCTCACAAAAAGGCGTGCTTTGTTTCGCCAAGCAATCTTCGGCCGGTCATACAGTGTGACGTCAACGTCGGTTGTTCGAATCAGAAATGGTTTGGCTCCAGCTTTTTCCAAGAAGTCTTTGACCCAGGTTGCGATTTGAAGATTCGCGTCCTTTTCGTAGGTGGCGTGAGGCCCGACTGCGCCGGTATCGGAGCCACCGTGTCCCGCATCTACTGCGATCACCATGTTTTTCAAGGAATCAAGCATCCATGGCTTGCGAATTTCGACCACCAGCGTGTTCCCTTCGTAGCGGACGTCATACCCCCACCATTTTTTAAATTTCGGCTCGATCACCAGTTGGCAGGTCTCCGGAGAAAGTTGGCGCCAGTGCACGAGACGGATGAGAGGGTCAATTGGGTCGTAACGGATTAAATCGGTTTTGTCCGAAGCTCCAAAGAGTGTGATGGAAAGCGATGGCGGATCGAGGTTCTGTTCCAGCCTGTATGGAAGCATGTCCACGAGTGGAATCTTGATGATCGAGCTTTCGCCTTGATGCGTCACGGCGATGTTGGCCAATAGGCTTTGTGGGGCCAGTGTTCCTTTAGGCAGTTCTTGAATGGCGGATTCTTTCACCCAGCCCACCTGAGTTCCGGAAAATCGAACGCGCCACTGCCGGCCGATTTTTCCGGTCAGTCGAACGTGCATGCCTTTATATAGGAACACATCGTAGCCGCCCTCGACGCTCGTACGGGACGCGACGGTTTCCTCAGTCACCAGACCCACCCTTGGAACACCGCCCGATTCAATCGTCAAACGGCCGGCGGCGCGTTCCTTTTTTGTATCACGCTTTTTGAGCGTGACAAAGATCGTGGTTTTATCGGCGTGATCGTCCGGTTGAATGACGTAGCTTCCTTCATAGATCCCTCGCGGCGGATTGCCGATTTCCACCATTGGGATATGTGCAGACACCCCTTCAATCGCAAACTCAGCAGAGCCTTCCGGTGATCCTTGGAACGTGACGCGCACGGTGTCTCCCGGCGCCATGACCATGTCGTCGTTGGGCGAAATCGATTCTTTAACCAGTGTCAGGGGTGAGAGCGGACTCGGGACAAAATTGGGCGCGACAATAAAATGACGTTCTACATGTGCGAGAGAGCGACCCGGCGTTTTGGCGTCCACGCTTAAAAGCATGGGGCCAGAGAGGAGCGGCACCATCGTGAGGTAGCCGCCTTTCGCGTGAACCGTGACCGTGCTTCCGTTGATGGTTAAGGTCGAGCCCGCGATGACGGACCCGTACACGAATACTTCCTTTAAGGCCGGCAGCTTAGCGCCTTCTGCTGGATGAAGAATCGTGACAAGTCCCGGCGGCGGCAACTGCACGACGGTGTAGGTCGAGAGGGTGACAGGAACCGACGTGCTCGTTTGGACGACCGTTGCGGTTGAGACCGAGACGGGGACCGCTGTCGAGGTAGTCACGACCTCCGCGCGAACAGGAAGCGAAAAACTAAGAGCGAAGAGCGTCCCCAACAGGGGACTGCCCCTACTGGTAAATTTAAAGGAAAGGGACGAATAGCTAAGAGCTTTTAGTTCTTCGCTTTTCGCTTTTCGCTTTTCGCTGCCGTTAGACAACGTATTTCCCCTCGCCTGCTTTTTTCTGCATCGCTTCTAGCTCCGCGCGCTGCGTTTCGTAGCCGGAGCGACCCATCAGCGCGTGGGTATAAATTTTGGCCAGTTCAACACCCGGTTGATCAAACGCGTTGATGTTCAAAAGTTCGCCCATATATGCCGTGGCCATCTCAAAGAAAAAGAAGAGCTCGCCCAGGGTGTGTTCAGAGATCCGGTCAATGGTCAGAGTTAAATTAGGGCGTTCGGCTTTGGTCAAGGCCGAGCGAGTGCCTTGCTCTTCGGCTTGCAAAAGTTCGTTCAGCGTTCGGCCGCTGAGATAATGATCCTTGTCGATACGCGGAATAGTGACCTTCTTCCCAAAATCCTCCACTGATAGAAAGGAAATGACTTTGTCGTAGGGACCTTCCATGTAGAGCTGTGCTTGAGAATGCTGATCGGTAACGCCAAGCGCTTTGATCGGCGTTGGACCTACGTTCACCACACGCCCATGGCGGTCCATCTTTTTGCCCAGGCTTTCCGCCCAAAGCTGACGATACCAATCCGCCACGCTGTAGAGGTTTTGGGAGTAAGGCATAAGGACCGAGAGCTTGGCGCCCTTTTGATAAAACAAATATTGGATCGCGGCGTAGGCGGCGGCTGGATTTTGTTTGAGTGACCCCGTTTGACAGCGCGCGCGCATGGCTTTGGCACCCTCGAGTAAGGCTGCCACGTTCACGCCCGTGAGGGCTGCAGGCACAAGACCCACCGATGTCAGCACCGAAAATCGCCCGCCTACATTGCCAGGCACGACGAAGCTCGTCATTTTTTCTTTCGTCGCGAGTTCGCGCAGGTATCCTTTTTGCGCGTCCGTCGTGAGGATGAAATGGCTTGCTGCTTTCTTCGGTCCTACGGCTTCTTCTACGGCTTTGCGAAAAATGAAATAGGCCGCGAGCGACTCGGCCGTGGTGCCGGATTTGGAGATGACATTGAAAAGCGTTTTTTTGACATTGAGCACGGCGGCCAAATCCGCTGCCCAGCGTGGATCGACATTGTCGAAGACGAAGAGGCGAAGCCAGCCTTTGCGCACTTTGTTGTCGAGAAGGTTCCAATAGGGAGACTTCAGTGCCTGCTGAACGGCCATCGGCCCAAGCGCACTACCGCCGATTCCAAGCACCACTAAAGTGTCGAATGATCCATGAACTTTTTTGGCCCAGGCCATAATCTTTTTGGCTTCATCGCTGTTACTGGGGAGATCGACAAAGCCGAGTTTTCCGGCGTTGGCCTGACGCATGACGCTGTCCTGCGCGTCTCCTAAGCGTTTTTCCATGCCGAAGAGTTCAGGCTCCGTGAGGCCATGGTCGAGACCGATCGAATCGACGAGACAGTTGGTGAAATTAACGGACAACATGGGACCTCCGGGTTCGTGGGTTGAGAATTGAATTGTGGCAATACCGTCGGGTGAGAGTCAAACGGACCCTTAACTAGAGCTGAAAAATGGCCCGCGTCGTCGGTTCTTCAGGCTTACTTTGCAGCTCGAACCCTAAGCGCTGGCAGATGTGGTGCATGCCTTTGTTTTCGCGCAGGATATCGGCGGTCAGGCGGGAAA
>JAYWEN010000156.1:0-1718 GCA_043779245.1 Elusimicrobiota bacterium
GAATCGATTTCGCCAACCCGGTCGATATGCCTGGGCGCCCAGATAAGCCGGAGGTCTGGGTACGTGCTTCGAATTCGTTCCATCACCGGTAACAGAAGCTTTTCTTCTCCTTCGCGCGAACTGCCCACCACAACCGTAAGCGATGTTGGCCGCCCGGCGCGGTCGCGGTCGTCTGCCGCTGGCAACGGCAGATCGAACTTGAGATTCCCAGTCACGTGAATGAGTCGTTGAGGAACTCCGAGATCGGCAAATCGTGAGGCATCCTCAGTTTGTCTCACCGCGATCAAGTCGAAGCATTCCCAGAGTGCAGACAAAATGGATTTGATCGCTTTATAGGACTCGTAAGACCGCTCGGAAATCCGACCATTCACAAGGGCTACTCGCGCGCCAGACCGTTTGGCTTGACGGAGCAGGTTGGGCCAGAATTCGGACTCAACCGAGATAAAGAGCTTTGGCTTGACGGACTTAAATACTCGCCGGACCACCCACGGTAAATCCACGGGTGCGGCGACGATCACGTCGGCCAGTTTCCTCTCCTCTGCCCATTCCAACGCCTCAGGTGTCACAAGCGTCAAAAAGACTTTCACGCCCGCCTGTTTTGGAATTTCTTTTAAGAAGACTTCAATCGCTTTCACTTCGCCGAGCGACACAGCATGAACCCACCAGACTTTTTCGTTGTTTAGTCGCCCCGTCACCTCTGGAGAAAGCCTTCCCCACCGCTCAGAGCTTCGAGCCAGGCCGCGGGCAAAGCGCTTGCGCCAGCGAATGGCCACGCCGATCAAAATAAAGGGTAAAGCTATAAGGACGAGACAGTTATAGAGGCGGAAGAGCCAACGGCTTTTCATGATAAACGAATCCTTTTAGCTGCAGCAGCCGACACCTGCGATGCTGTCGGCTTCCTGCGAGACACCATCGAGAGCGGCTTTAAGCTCTACGGATTTAATGGCCAAATCATCGGCCCCTTTAATGCGAATCGGTTCGCCATAGACCATGGCGATACGGCTGAAGGGCTTGGGCACAATAAACTCGTCCCATCGCCCTTTGAACACCCAGCGCCGCTGCGCGCTGTAAGCCACGGGAACAATCGGTCGGCCTGTTTTCTGCGCTAAGAATAAAACACCGGGCTGCACTTGGCGCAGCGGGCCTTTGGGACCGTCGGGTGTAAATCCGACACGGTCGCCTTTTTCAATGAGATCTTTCAGGCCTAAAACGGCTTCGACGCCTCCGCGAGAGCTTGATCCTCGAACAGTTTCAAGTCCGAACGAACGGCAAATCCGAGAAATGAGCTCCCCATCCTTGCTCTGGGAAACGAGCGGATGGATTTTGTCGCCGCGGTGGAGATAAACCAAAAACACTTGCCGCCCATGCCAAAAAGCGTAGATGAAGCCTTTCCCTTCAGCTTCCAGCTCGTCGCGATACTCACGGTTTACCCACGTAATGCGAGCCGTAAGGCCAACAAGACGGAGATAGGCAGCGCCGAGAGAAGAAAGTATGAAGGTGGTGAGTTTAGACAGCGACTTTCTCCGCATTCGAAGGCCGTCCGGTGCTAGACCCAGACTCAGCTCGTCGAGAAGACCCTTTACCCACGGGTGTCCAGAACACCCAGGCGACACGGGCATGCGGTGGAAAATCGGAAGTGTCGAGATCGATGCCAATGCGCTGAACTCCCAGTAGCGTCGACAACGAAGAACGGAAATTGAGTTCCTGCTGACCGGGAG
>JAYWEN010000157.1:0-8326 GCA_043779245.1 Elusimicrobiota bacterium
GGTTAAACGCCAACACGCAGCCCCTTTTTCGCCCTGGCGAAAAAAAGCCCTACGCCGTGGTGACTTCCTTTTTCGATATCACCCATCGGAAAGAGATGCAGGCCGAGATTCAAAAACTAAATACGGATCTCGAACAAAAGGTGGAGCGGCGCACAGCAGAACTCAAAGCCGTCGTAAGCGAACTCGAATCTTTCAGCTACTCGGTTTCGCATGATTTACGGGCCCCCTTACGAGCCATCAACGGTTTTTCCGAAATGCTTCTTGAGAATCACGCCAGTGCGCTCAACGACGAAGGGCGACAACTGCTCGGCGTCGTACGAAAGAACACTCTTCAAATGTCTCAGCTGATTGATGATCTCCTCACGTTCGCCCATATCGCCCGAAAAGATCTCGCTAAAAAGCGCGTGCCCATGACCGAACTCGTGCAGGAAATCGCTACGGAACTGCAGGGCGAATTGCCTCAAGCCCCCTGTCGCCTCACCATCAATCCGTTGGCAGATGCCGATGGCGATGCGGCGCTTCTACGGCAGGTCTGGACCAATCTTCTTTCAAATGCACTGAAATTTTCAAGGACTCGTCCTGATCCGGAAATTGAAGTGACCTGTTCGAAAATGCCTAAAGAGTTGATCTACTGCGTACGGGACAATGGAGTGGGATTTGATATGCAATACGTGCATAAACTTTTTGGCGTTTTTCAGCGCTTGCACAGCAATCTAGAGTTCGAAGGAACAGGTGTTGGACTTGCGATCGTCCAAAGGATCGTTCTCAAACATGCCGGTCGGGTTTGGGCCGAAGGAGAAGTCGGGCACGGTGCCGCCTTTTTCTTTACTCTCCCGCGCGCGAGTCTTCCCTGAGCCCGTATTAAATCCTATGGCGCTTCACTATCTCGTTGATGGCTACAACATGCTCTACGCACTTTCCTCGATGCCCACCGGCAGCTGGGAAAATAAGCGCGCGAGCCTTTTACGTCTACTTGCCGACGAGAAACCACAGGGCAATAACGCCATGACCGTGGTGTTTGACAGCCGCGAGGGGTCCGGAGACCGCGGGACATTCGGGGCCATAGCGATCGTCTACACCGCGGGAGAAACAGCGGACGATTGGATCATTCAATACGTTCGCAAAGTTCCCAATGCTCGAGTTTGCGTGGTTGTCACAGACGACAAAGGTTTGCGACGCATGATCAGAGGAACGGGGGCGAAGAGTTCATCTGTCGAAGAGTTTCTGAAGACTAAAGCGGCTGACTCAAGGCCCGCGCCGGAAGCACCTCGCTCAGAGGATGCCGACTCTATTACGGACGAATTTAAAAAGAAATGGCTTTAGTGCTTGTAGTAGGTGAGCGCTTCAGGGAGTTCTTCTTTAATTTTCTGGATGCGCGCCTCGTCTGACGGATGCGTCGATAAGAATTCCGGTGGCTTCTGCCCTCCGGCCGATTTCATCCGTTCCCAGAAGGGAACCGCGGCTCGAGGATCATAACCCGCCTTAGCCATCAAGATAAGACCAATATGGTCGGCTTCGGATTCTTGGCCTCGGTTGTGCGGCAGTCCCACCCCAACCCCGTAAGCCATCTGAACCATCTGAAGTCCTGCTGGCGTCCTGATGACGCCGGCTTGAACAGCCACCTGTTCGCCAATTCCGACGATCTGCTGCTGGCTCATGCGTTCGGCACCGTGGCGCGCTAGCGCGTGGGCCACTTCGTGTGACATAACGACCGCCAAACCGTTCTCATCTTGAGTGATCGGCAAAATCCCCGTATAAACCGCCACTCGTCCGCCGGGCAGGCAAAAAGCATTCATGGTTTTAGGATCGTCTATGACGACGAACTCCCACTTATACTCGGGCTTTTCCGCCGCCGCCGCAATGGCAGCCCCGATACGCTTCACCATCGCATTGGCTTGGGCATCTGAAGAAATCTTATTTTTGGATTTGACCTCGGCATAAGCTTGGGCCCCTAACGTGTCTTCTTCCCCTTCCGAAACGAGGTTAAATTGCCTCCGGTTCGTATAAGGAACCGTAGAACAGCCAGCGAGTAGAAGTACCGTGATCGTGCCGATTAAAATGGTATTTTGGGGTCTCATGTATCCATTTTAATATAATTAGATAGGAGATAAAAAATGCCTAAATTATTGACGGGAAATGAAATTTTTGAACTCTCTAAAAAAGTACCGGAATGGAAGCGCACTGGGAAAGAAATTTCGCGCCTATACGCCTTCTCCAAGTTTGTCCCCGCGATGGCATTCGTAAACTATGTGGCAGGCATCGCCGAATCGATGGATCACCATCCAGACATCTTGATTCAGTACAACAAAGTCCGGCTGACCATCACGACGCATTCCGCTGGCGGGCTCACAAAATTGGATTTTGAATTGGCCAAAAGGATAGACCTGTAGGGGCGGCCTGCTGGCCTCCCTCCCTCATGTATTCCAACTCCCGCATCGACTCCTTCGAGCAATGCCCTCGTAAATACAAGTTCCGCTACGTCGACAACATTCGCACCGAAACCGAAGGCGTCGAAGCGTTCGTGGGGAAACGCGTCCACGAAACACTTGAAAAGCTCTACAAAGACCTCAAGCTCTCCAAAATGAACACGCTCGAAGATCTACTCCAGTATTACGAAAGCGAATGGGAGAGGACCTGGCACAGCAAAGTAAACGTCGTTCGAGCGAACATCACACCAGGTCACTACTTCGGGCTTGGCAAACAATGCATCACCGACTATTACAAACGCTTTCATCCGTTCAATCAGGGAAAGACTCTTGGCCTGGAAGAACGCATCGAAATGAAGTTAGCCGATGGCGACAAAACCTACTCGATCCAAGGCTACATAGATCGACTCTCCTGGGATTCTGCAACCGAGACCTATGAAATTCATGACTACAAAACCGGGAATTCAGTACCCACTCAAGCGGACGCCGACCGTGATCGTCAACTCGCTCTTTACCAACTCGGGATCATGCAGCGCTGGCCTGACGCGAAAAATTTCAAACTGATTTGGCATTATCTGGCCTCGGACATCGACATCGTCTCCACGCGCACCCAATCGGACCTAGCCTCGCTTGAGAAAGAAATCATCTCGCGAATTCGCCAGATTGAAGAAGAATCAAAGATCGGCCGCTGGGAAGTCAAAGTCAGTCGTCTCTGTGATTGGTGCGAATACAAACCCATCTGTCCGGCTTGGAAACACCCTGTCGCCATGGAAGTCCTCTCTCCCAACGAATACCTCAAAGACACCGGCGTCCAGCTCGTGGAGAAATACGCCGCACTGGAAGCACAAAAAGCCGACCATCAAGCTGAAATCAAGAAGCTTTCCGAAGAGCAATCTAAAATTGAGGAAGCCGCCGTCGCCTATGCCGCCAAGGAAAACATTACCGTCATCGATGGCCCAGGGCACCGGCTTCTGCTTAAAAGCGAAGAGGATTTCCGCGCCCCGACAAAATCCGAAGACCCATTTGCCTGGGAACTGCTGCGGACGACCCTCAAGAATGCAGGGAAGCTTGAAGATGTCTCAACCGTGAACAGCGGCATGTTGAAATTTGGTATGAAGAAAGGGAAATGGCCGATCGATCTCGTGAAGTCGATCATGGGCCTTGTGAAACAAGGCGTCAAGAAATCCGTCACGCTCTCTAAAAAATCATGACATCCAAAAAACCTGAACTGATTATTTTTGACTTAGGGCGCGTGCTCGTTGATTTTGACTTTAAGAAAGTCATCCGCAACCTTAAACGTCACAGTCCACATTCCGAACAAGAAATCCGCAAGTATTTTGAAACGACCCCCTTGTGGGACGCGTTCGAACGCGGGCAAGTCTCTCCCCGCGCTTTTTTCAAACAGATGTCACTCGAGTTAAATCTCCGCGATCTCTCCTTTGATAAGTTCCAACCCTTTTGGAACGACATCTTCACTGAGATGCATGAATCGGTCGCCATTCTGAAACGCCTGCACGGACGCTATCGTCTGGCCATGCTGTCCAACGTGAACCAAATGCATTGGGAACATGTCCTTAAGAATCATGCCTTCATGGCGTTATTCGATCATCCCGTGGCGTCTTATGCCATTGGACTGCGCAAACCCGAGACAGCGATTTTCCACAAAGTTCTGGAAATCTCAGGCGGAGTGAAGCCTAGCAAAGCGATGTTTTTTGACGATTTGAAAGAACACATCACGGCCGCGCGCAAAGTCGGAATTCGTGCCCACCAATTTATTAATGCCAAGCAGCTGATCATCGATCTCGAGGGGGTATTAGAATGAACTATTTTTTAATTCTTGTGGCGTTAAGCCTGAGCGGATCTGCCATAGCCGCGTCGCCTATACCAGCGGTCAGTTTCGAAGACCAAGCGGACGCCTCATGGACTAAGCGGGATGTGAAAGGCCAGACCGAAACCGCTATCGCAATGTGGACAGAAGCGCTAAACGACAGCCCCCATCGCGCAGAGATTTTGGTTAAGCTCACCAAAGCCTGTGGACGAGCTGTCCGGCATTCGGAAGCCCCCGCCGAGAAAATAAAGTGGGCCGATCAAGCACGCGAGTTTGCGGAGAAAGCGGTGGCAGAAAATTCTCAGTCGTCTGATGCCTATGCCGTTCAAGGGGAAGCCTTGGGACAATGGGCCGAAGCGCACAAAGGAATTCATAGTCCAGCGGCCGTAAAGACCGCCATTCAATCTCTCAAAAAAGCGATCGCGCTCAATGGGAACAACGCCTATGCGCACATGCTGTTATCGCAGTTCTATCGCGAGACCCCGCGAGTCTTGGGCGGAAATAAAGCCAAAGCGCTCGATGAAGGAAAACTCGCTGTGGCCGATGGGCCGGGCTATGCGATCAATCATCTGGCGTTAGCGAAAGCCTATCTCGCGCAAGGCCAAAAGAAAGCGTGCGTAGCCGAACTCGAGACCACCTTGACATTGACCCCACCTGAGGACGCGGTTCAGGAAACCAAGGCCGATCAAGAAAGTGCTCGAACCTTGCTGAAGTCCTTGAAAGTACCTGTTTCTGATACGCCTCCGAAACCTCTTCCGTCGGGGAAGAGCCATCAGTCGTCTTGCGGAGAAATGGGCGGGATATGCTCCGAAAAGTAGCCCTTTATCTTTTGCCCTTCCTCGCCCTGGCTTCGATGAGGGGATATGCGCAGGGATTTCTCCCTGTCGGTGCGTCGTCCACCACTGTTGTTTCGACCACGCCTGTGCATCCGCTTCTCATCGGAGAAACCGCTCCGGAATCGCTGGCCGTGATGGGAGACAATGGAAAAAAGCGCACGCTACTTTCCTACAAAGCACCGACGGAGCTTTTAGCCGTGACGTTCTTTTCGACAACGTGCGAATACAACAAGACCTTGTGGGCCAACTTCAGAAGACTTCATAAAAATTATTTGGATTGGCGTGTGAGCTTTTTAGCGGTCGCGGCCTCTGAACAAGAAGCGGCCGCTTTAGCCGAACTCCTCAAGCGCGAAGATCTTCCTTGGCCGGTGGTTCGCGATGAGGCTAGCGCGACCGCACACCTCTTAAGAATTTCCGCCACGCCTGAAGTGGTCGTGCTCGATGAGTATGGCGTGCTGAAATATCGCGGTCCTGTCGCGGATGCTCCGAAAGCGCTCGACACCATCGTTGGCCATATCGAGACCGTTAAAATTCCAGAACCCGCGATGACAGAAAGCTGCCCGCGTTAATGTTTCGAGTGTTTCGATTTCTTCCAACGCGGTGGTGGTCGTTTCGAGCCTGGAAAACATGGAGAACCTATGCGCACTGGCGGTTGGAAACCTACGGAATTTATTATCCTCACGGGGAGCTTCAATTCCAATCTTTGCGCACGCTCCTTCTTCAACTTCCTTCCTATCTCAGGTGGCTTAAAGATTTGGATCGGACCCGCAATCTCCCTTTGATTACGCGAAACTAGATTTTCCCCTTCCTCCAAAAATAAGTCCTTGACAGTAATTAACTTGGCTGTTAATTACTGTCAACTATGCGACGTTTTATTTTTGCGACATCTGCCGGGAGGCATCCGATGGTTCATAAAAAAATCAGTCTTTCAGCCGTTTCATCGACGGTAATAAAATGGATACTCCCTACACTGATGATGGCTGGGGCACTTGTTCTGGCTCAGACGTCTCGCGCGCAAGCGGCCACTTTCACTATTAATGTAACCGGCTCGGGATGCACGGCCAATGCCGCGGTGGCTGCCGTTGTTCAGGGACCTACGGGTCCCGACCCTGTGAAGACCCAACTGGCCGTCGCCGACGGATCGGGCGTAGCAACGTTCAGTGCTGGAAATTCAAACGCTCTCACTACAACGGATAACTATCAATTTATCGCGGTCAATGACGGATGCTCTCCCTCTGCGCGTGACCAAGTGATGGACCCAACCAATTTTCCTACCACCATTACCGATGGCGGCAATAAGTCGATTGCCTTAACGAGTGGAGCATCCGATGTGACCGTCACAATGACCGTCAAAGTACCTGCGGGCGGTCTTCCTAAGTTAGTGATGGGTAATTGCAACGTGGCCGCCAACAATGTTCAAGCGGGATATGGTTTTGCCAAATTTGCCGCACAAACGAGCACGATCAAGTTTTACAACATGCGACCGGCAGCCGCAAATACGTATAACTGCGGCGTCTATTCTCCCGTGGATAATCGCGGCGGTGGCGCCCCCATTTCGTCTCCTCTAGTCGCTGGCACCCCCTTCTCCATTCCTGGAACCGTGGATTTGACCCAAAGTTTTGCCCCGCCGACCTCGAGCGAAAGCCAGAGTTCGCGAGAAGGACAGCAAGCAGGGCCTGCCAGCCTAACCGTCTTCGTAAGCAGCAGCAATACGACAACGCCGGTCAGCAACGCCCAGCTTCGCATGAAGACGACTGCCACGGGAAGTCCGATTTACTTTACGAATACGGACAATAACGGCGTAGCCAATTTTTATGGCCTGACGAATGGGGCAAACTATTTTGTAGACGTCATTGCCGCCGGTTGGTCCGGAAAAATGAACTTAGTTTTTTCCACGGCCAGCTGGACAGTGACCGTTAGCAGCAATGTCCAACTTAGCCCACTCACCAATGGCGGCACGATTTCCGGATCCGTCAAGATGAACGGCGCTACCGTACCCTGGGTGTGGATGAATTGCCATCCCGATTTCCATCCGTATGCCGGCGCCGATCAATTTTATGGGACGAACCAACCTTGGCCGGGCGCAGGCGACGTCGGCGGCAATCTCCCGAATGGGACATTTAGTTTCACCAATCTCGTCCCGGGAAACTATGACTGCTATGTCAATTCGCCCTTTTCCGCTGGCGGCACACGCGTTGGCAACGGGCCGGATAATTCTCCTAACACGACCGACGATCTTCGCGTGACGGTTAGCACGCTCGGCGTATTCCAAGTTTGGACGGCCTCGGGCTCAACTCCGGGGACGTTAGTAAGCTCGGCAACACCCATTACCGTGAACATCCCCGTGGCCCCCGGCGCCAACGGAACAATCACAGGAACTTTGACATTCCCAGATATTGCCGATCTCACCTTGAACCCCATTACCATCATGGCGTTTGGCCAGAGCGTCGCGGGTAGCACGACACCTCCCGCAGGAGGCATCGCAGTTGTCAACGGCGTGGGCAAGACGCAAACCTTCACACTCGCTGTTCCAACAGGAACAAAATACTTTGTTGAAGTTAAAGGGATCACGTATGGGCCCGTGAATTTGGGCGGCGATCAAGCGGCTGATTTAACAGCAGCCACTATCGTCACACAGAACTTCACCATGGCAAAAGCGGGATCTGTGCAGGTGACGTTGGTTGGGCCGGACGGATCTCGCTGGCTCCCAGCGACTCAGCCTCCGCAGAACACACCGCCGACCTGGTTTCAGACAACCTATTGCGGCGCCTTTATTAATGCCAATGGACAATCTGTTCGATCGTGGAACAGCTCTACGGTCGATCAAACGGGCGTGGTTAACGTTCCCGGATTGCCCGCCGGCACCTATCGCATTGAATTTAACACCGATGGCGCTGGCTGCAAAGTGGCCAATGTGACCGCGGACAACATTGTCGTTGGCGTTGGAAATACGACCAACATCACCATGAACCTCAAAAATGGTGTCGCCGTCGAAGTTAAAAATGGTGCGCTCCCCCCCGGGACCGGATTATTCACCAATAATGGGGGAAGTGATCCTGCCCAGTTTGCTCAAGTCATCGCCGTCCCTCGAGGCACTCCTTTATCGCTCGACCTATTACGCCATATCACCCAGGATGGAGACCCAAGCATCGCCACAAATTTAGGATATACCACGTTTAACGATTTTCAAAATCATCCGGTCAACGGATGGGAACCGCTTCACCAAGGCCGGAGTA
>JAYWEN010000158.1:0-1506 GCA_043779245.1 Elusimicrobiota bacterium
CGCAGCGCTGGCGTCCTGGATCTACACGCGGTTTTTGTCTAAAACAATTTAACGATAGTCTTACCTACTAGTAATCGGGGGTGAAAGGTTTTCGTGCCTTTCTCGCGGCTTCAGCTTTGCGCTGCGCTTGGACGCGACGGAAATTTTGCTCTTCCTCTTTATCCTTCCGCCAGTTCTCGTATTCCTGCTGGCGTGCGGGATCCACGTCCATCCCACCCGCCTGAACCACATCAGTCGATTTTTCCGCTTTCGGGGCAAACTTTGGTTCTTGGCTACGCCATTTATTGGCTGGACGTGCGGGGCCTTTTGGCGCGACTCTTACATTTTCCATCTTCATCAGTTTCGTCATTTTGACGAGCTTGGCTAAAGTCTCTTCCTCTGTATCTTTTATCTTGGATTTTTTCTTCATGGTCATTGTTCTCCTATCGACTTCGATGGCGACCGCGGCTGCGCTGATGCCGGCTCGAAAGTTTAGGACTGTTGGCCGGTTTGGCGTTTTGCGTCTCGGAGCTTTCCAGCTCAAAATCCAACTGATGCTTCACGACGTTGGCGGCCGCTAACTTCACGGACACTTTTTGGCCCATCGAAAACACGCGCCCACTCCGTCGACCGCGCAATTGCATTCGTGCTTCATCAAATACAAAGAAGTCATTACCCAGCGTCGTCACGTGGACAAGACCTTCCACAAAAAAATCGTTTAACTGCACAAAGAATCCGAAGTTCGTTACGCTCGAGATCACACCCTCGAAGGTTTGTCCCACGCGGGATTCCATCAAGCGTACTTTCTGAATATCGAGATACTCCCGCTCGGCATCGACCGCGATACGTTCCCGTCGAGACGTATGCGTGCAGACCGCAGGCAATTCCGCTTTCCACTTCGCTTCCACCAATCGGGACTCCAGACGCTCTTTCAAAAGACGGTGCACAATTAGATCGGGATAGCGCCTGATCGGAGATGTGAAATGCGTATAGCAGGCCGACGCTAAACCAAAATGTCCCTTATTCAGAGGGGAATAGACCGCTTGTTTTAAGCTACGCAAGACCATCAAGTGAACAATAGGTTGAATTGGCGTTCCCTCACTCCTCTTGATGACATGCTGCAAGACTTCAGGATGCTTAGGATCTAATTCTTTCGGAACGCGAAGCCCTAAAACTTCCAAAGACTGATGCAGTTTCTCCAGCTTCACGGGATCTGGCGTCTCGTGAATTCGATACAAGAAAGGATGGTTCTTCATGTAGCGCGCAACAGATTCATTCGCCAAAAGCATGAAGTCTTCGACAAGCTTATGGCTTTCGAGTCTCCCGCGACGGCGGATATCGGTTGGACGCCCATCGAGACCAGTGATCACCTCGGGCTCAGGGAAATCAAAATCAAGTGACCCCCGAGCGAAACGCTTGGTTCTCAGAAGCCGAGCCAATGCACCCATCTCAAGCACATCCTTGATGATGGCCGGTGTCACCGTTTCCGGGTTCTCACCTTTCAAAATCGCTTCGACTTGTTCGTAC
>JAYWEN010000159.1:0-3356 GCA_043779245.1 Elusimicrobiota bacterium
TCCGCCTAAAGGGTGCCGCTGGGTTTCTAGAGGTCAAGGGACATGCGATTCGGTTCTTGTCTGTGGTCCTGCTGGGTCCGATGAGGACGTTCCTCTAAACTGAATCACGCAATAAATATCCCGTGCCGTCAGAGCCATATTTTTAGCTCCGACGGCGCGGGATTTCTTTAAAAACTAAGCATGACTTAGGAAGCCTGATTCGAGCCCGAACGCGGAGTTATTGTTCCTGAAACTTTTCCTTCCAGAAGTCGCACCGCCTGATTTTTGAGCGTTCGGACAGCGTCACGGTGGATGGGATTGCCTGGCTTTAGAAATATTCCAATCGCTTCAAGCGACAGATCTTGAACGATGTATTTAAATAAGATTTCGGCTAGGAGTGGATAATCGGTTTTAAGGTGTTTAAATGCCGCCGTGCTTTCTTTTTCAGCTTCAGTGCTTCCATGATTCGTCAGAACCCTATAAAGCGTAGATTCTTCTTTGGTATACGGAGTAAAACGGCCACTCTCAGCCGCTTGGTCCAGGTCAGAATGAGCGGCAAATAATTCGTGAAGATCGCATTTCATCTCTCGCACAGCATAGTCGTAAAATGCGCGGTTCATCACTTCTCCTCTCTTTTTGAGCTTCCGGATGAAACGAATCATAGCCGCTTCTTTACGCCCGATGTTTCCTGACCTCTTGCCCTTTCCGAAAAAAGGGTTCATTTGCGCCCTCATCCATAACCTCTTTCCAATCGTGCCGAGGTCCACCTCCCTAGTGTGATCTTCACCGTGGTAATGCAGCTCGTCGGACCGGCTGAAAAGAAACTGCAGGGGCAGCTTTAATGCTTTGGCCAAATCAATACGCCCCCCTAAATACCCCTCGCGACTTGGATCTTCAAGATGCGAAATACGAGACTGAAAAATACCGGATTTTTCTGCAAGTTGTTTTTGCGTCCACCCTAAAGCCTGGCGGCGAAGCCGGAATCGGATCGCGAGACGAGTCTGATATGCCCGATATTCTTTGTCTCCTTTGTTGCGTATAGCAACAACCAGATGAGGGGCGAGCGCTTGGTTTTGAAAACATTCACGGCGGGATTGATTCAGGGGAGAACAGCCTTCCCTTGTCAAAGGAAGGGCAGCGGCACAAGGCGAGTTCGCGACGCTGTAGGCTAGGACCAGGGAGACGATGCGAGGGACCAATTTCTTCATCGGCGAATACCAAGACGATACTCGCTTTCCGTGGAAAAAAGTATCCGCCAAACGGGTCAAAAGATGTGGGCTGAAAGACTACAGGGGGAATAGGTCTTAGTTACGTCTCGATCCGATAGGTGTAATCCCTTAAAATCACACCTATAAGTAGATCTATTTTATGTAGGTCCTAAGAGTTTCGGGTTCGCTCTTTACATCGTCACATTCATCAGTCAAGCTTAAGAATGATGAATCGCTTCTTTCGCTTGAGTTATCTTCCGCTGCTCTTCTGCATACCGGTCCAGGCCGCGTTTGTCCCCGTGCTTCCGGAATTGCCTAGAGCCTGGGTTGACACGATCTATCAACGGCCCGCTGGAAACACGATTGCCGTTCATCAAGGGGATGATCTACAGGACGCTCTCGATAAAGCCCAACCGGGGGATACCGTTGAGATTGATGCGGGTGCCACTTTCGTCGGCTCATTCAAATTAAAGAACAAAGGAGCCAGTACGAATTGGATCTATATTCAATCCTCTGCTTACGATGCATTACCGAAGCCCAACCTTCGTGTTTCGCCAGCGGATGCCCCCTCAATGCCTAAACTTTTGGCGCCCGTCGGGAATGCCCCTGCTATAAGCACAGAAGACGGGGCGCACCATTACCGAATTGTTGGAATTGAGGTTAGTTCAGACCAGAACTTTCCCTCTTGGGAGTTAATCTATATTACTGGCGGCGACGGGACATCGAACCATCCGCAGGTCACAATGGCTCAAGTGCCCCATCACATCATCATTGACCGCTGCTACATCCATGGGAACGGTGAGCCGCATACCGAAGGAATTATTTTAAGCGCGGCTCACGCCGCCGTGGTCGATACGTACATCGGTAGAATTGAACGCTTTATGGATTATGCCGTGGATTGCTCGGCCATCATCATCTATAACGGTCCAGGACCCTATAAAATCGTTAACAATTATCTTGAAGCCTCTGCGATTAATTTGTTTGTCCAATCGTTTGGGACAACCCCCGAACTCCAGCCAGCCGATCTTGAAATACGCCATAACCACATCGCCAAGCCTGAATCCTGGTGGCCGGGCTCTCCGAACTTTGATGGGAAAACGCGTTGGGTAAAAAACCTTTTTGAGATGAAAGGCGGGACGCGTGCTCTGATTGATGGAAACATATTCGACTACAGTTGGTTTGGCAGCCAGCACGCGTTCTCACTCGTGATGACTGTTCGGGGGAATGATTCTACGCATCCGATCGATGTGAACTTGGGAGACATTACGATCACGAATAATGTAATACGCCATTCTGGAGCCGGGATTGAAATTACGGGCTATGACAATACGGCGCTTTCAACAACTCATTCTGAAAACTATCTGATACGTGACAATGTCTGGGAAGATATTCATCCCAAGTACTCTGAGGGCGGAAGCCTAGGAGGAATGTTGGTTTTTATGCAAACCGGCCCAGTGGCCAACACGATCATCGATCACAATACGTTCTTTAACTACCACACAATAGACTACAGCGGAGGGGCCCTTTATTTCCAGGATGGGGCGCCCAAACCGGGATTTGCGTTCACGAACAATATCTTTAGCGATTTTGGAGGAGGCGTCGCCTCTCCCTTTGCCTCTGGAGTAGAGCCTGTTTTTAATCATTACTTTCCTGATGGCTCACGTATTTTTCTACATAACGTGGTTCCTGGTGGCGGAGCCGATTTGAACTGGGATAAATCGCTTAATTTTATGTACCAGAAAGAGACCCACACGTATCTTCCAGATACCATGAATGACGTTGGATTCGTGAATTTCAACAATGGCTCCGGAGGAAATTATCGGCTCGCGGCTAGCAGCCCCTATAAAGCGGTTGGCGTCGATCTTTACGGCAATCCCGATGGGTCAGACCCCGGAGCCAACATTGATGCGGTTCAAAAAGCCACGCTCGGGGTCCTCTCAGGGCAATACACGGAGCCTGATCTTCCCGCGCCGGATTTGAGCAGTCTCAATGGAAAAACCGCCAGCGTAAGCACGCTTCATGTCACCCCTAATCCCTATCGCAAAGGTCGGCACAGCGGTGGAATCACGTTCGCCAATGGCCCCGCCAAGAGTTCTATAAAGATTTTCACTATATCCGGCAGACTGGTTCGAAAGTTGGATGGGGATGGACCTCTCGTTTGGAATTTGA
>JAYWEN010000160.1:0-2493 GCA_043779245.1 Elusimicrobiota bacterium
TCATTGAGCGACAGCGTGAATCCAGGACCGCCCCCAACATTAAAGGCTTGTCCTTTGACTTTATCGATGTTCACGATCGCTTTTTCGTAAAGCTGAACCAGATCGTCCGAATGAAGGACATCCCGAACCTGATTCCCATCGCCATAAATGCTGACCGGCTTATCGAGTAGTGCGCAGATGCTAAACCACGCCACCCACCCTTGGTCTTCCATGCCAAATTGGTGCGGTCCATAAATACAGGATTGACGAAAGACGACTGTCGGGATGTCGTAGGTGGCGGCGTAGTCAATAAAGTATTGATCAGCGGCTCCCTTCGAACATCCATAGGGACTGACAAAGGAAAGGGGCTGAGATTCGGAGAACCCTGAAAAATTTTTAATGGTGTAACGATCACCTTCCGTGATCATGTCGTCGGTCTGAATATGGCCATAGACTTTATTGGTTGAGGCGTAGAGAAGAATTGGTTTGCGCGCGCTTTGGCGGGCGAGTTCGAGAATGTTGAAAGAACCAACCATGTTTGTTTGGAAATCTTTGATGGGATTGGTAATGGATAAAGTCACAGCGACTTGTGCGGCCAAGTGAATCACCACATCAGGCTGAAAGGCCGTGAACACTTTTCGCAATTCCGAGAATGAGGATATTTCCCCACGATGAAACGCGATGCGATGTTCTTCTAAGCTTTTGAGGTTCGTCTCAACGCCTGGACGACTGCAGTCATCTACGACGCAGACTTCATTGTTCTTGGAGAAGTAGAGCGCTGCGTTGTAGCCAATAAAACCCAAACCGCCGGTGATCAGAATCTTTTTGCCTTTTAAATCAGAGGCCATCGTCATTGAACTCCTTTAGAAGGGGCCGGTACATGGGCATGTATCGAATAGGTAACATTTTCATAAATCGCTCGATAATTTAGAGGCCATTTGATGTTCTTTGGCGCCACAATATAATCAATTCGCTCATTTTCTAGCAGTGCATCCCATTTTGTGCAAGGACTATTTTCATAGTGTGATAACAGCGTGGTTCGGCGAAACCACTCGCGAAACGCCGAGGCATCGCCATAGGCGGCCGTAATGTTCTGGCACCACACACTGCGCTGGGAATAAATTCGAAAATTGTCATAGCAGGCAAATGTTTTTCCGTTTTCATCTTGGGATCCTACGGCCAGAAATAAAGCGTCTTTGGGAACGTTCGCGTTGGCCCATCGCCCGACGTCAATTTTGGCCGCTTCGTCTGGGTCCATACCTCGAATGGCACAGGGAAATAAGGGAAGTCCAAATTTTCGGTTGGTTTCCATGGCATGAACCCCACGAGCACCCAGCAACAGGGTCATCCACAAAAGGACAAGACTTGAAAGCGATTCGATCGAATTTCCCATTTTTAGGAGTTTAAGCATCAAAATCGTCAATCCTCCTAAACCCGCCGCGACCGCTAAACGCAGCAGCAATTTTTCTTGTACCAGAATCTGCACAAAGCGAAAGTGATCAAAATCCATGAAGAAGTGATTGAGCGCAATAAAGAAGAATCCTGTCAGTCCGGCCCAAAGCGCGATGTTGTTTTTTTCTTGAATGGTTTTTGAAAATTGGTTGTAAGCGTAAGCGGCGATGGTCCCCATGGATAGGAGAACACCCAAAATGGAAGCGCGGGCGTACCCTAAAATAACGATTTCGCCTAAAGGCAATGCGTGCACATCAATAAATTTAACCAGGATGCCAAGAGCGAACGTGAAGAAAACTCCCGCATGGAGGAGATAAAGGCGTCGCCTCATGGATGGGTTGGCAACAGCCCGGACTGTGTAAATCCCGAGGATCGCGATCGCGCTATAGACGACGATATTGAAAACCCCAAATCGATTCAAATACATGCTTCCTTCTATCTTTTCTCGAGGCAAGACGAGCTGCATATAGGTTTTCTTTTCAAGGAGAGTAAATCCCGCGTGGGTTAAAAGTTTCCGAACAATGAAAACGATGCGTGGAAGCGCCACAACTACGGGAAGCAAAAAGGACTTGATCCGTTTGGGATTCTGTATCAGAACACTCACCACGAGTGGGAGAGTGGCCAGAAGGATGGCCGCCGGTGATTTTAGATGAAAATAAAGGGCGGAGGCCATGAGAAGGCTGAAATAAAAATACTGCTCGTTGAGAAGCGCACAAATGGCCCAAACCGAAAAACCCAAGGCGAAATGTTGGTAATTGAAATCGGCCGATGTGATGCCGATGTAGGCGCCATAAATCGGAGACTTGGCGACAAAGAAAAGTGACAAAAGAAGAATGCCCACCCAGGGATTCTTGTCTCCGAGAGTTTGTCCGATTCTGAACAGCGCCAATCCAATCAACGCGCACGTTAACAAATAGGGCCAAAACAAATAAGCGGCACGGGTGACGTGTGTGCCTAAAAGGAAATGCATGAGACCATAGAAGGCGGTGTCTCCGAATTGAGATGTCCGAATAATGTCTCTGGAAAAAAGAGTGGGGTCTGCCGAGAGAAAGAAAAAGCTGC
>JAYWEN010000161.1:0-2451 GCA_043779245.1 Elusimicrobiota bacterium
GATCTATTCTTGAAAAGCCCGGAAAGCAGGTCGGATATGAAGTGTCGCGCCGCATGTTTTTCCTCGGAAAACGTCTGCGATTTGGGGGGGTTGGATGCGACCGGGTTCTGCGCTTTTTTCGACGAGAAAAGGGACATTACGCCCCTCGTGAAATCCACGAACACGTTGAAATCGAAGGACCCGTCGGAAGGCTTACGGCCCCTCTCAATCATTTTTCTTACGCGACATTAGAAGAATATCTATCTAAAATACCCACCTACACCGCGATGGCGGCTCGGGAGAGGTGGGATGCGGGTAAAAGATTTTCGACGCTGCATCACTTAAGGCCGGCTTGGGAACTCTTTAGCCGGGTTGTACTCAAAGGGGCCTGGTTAGATGGCCAGGCCGGCCTTATGTATGCAGCACTTTCCGCCCATGCCGCTTGGCTCCGCTCCGTAAAACTGTGGGAGCTTGAAACCCTCACCCCACCCCTCCCGCACACGACGCGGGACCGCGCGCTAAAAGGAAATGCGGAAGCGCAGGTCTCCCTGAAGGGAGAGGGCGGTCATTCCAAACCGGGGAAGGGTTGATGGACAAGATTCTCATTGTCCGGACCGACCGGCTCGGAGACGTTCTTTTAACCACGCCTGTCTCTAGCGCGATTCGCCAAGCCTTCCCTAACTCAAGAATATCCTGGCTGGTTCGACCCTACACCGCTCCGGTGCTTGAGAAAAATCCCGATGTCGATCAGATACTAATCGACAAAGGGGGGTCTTTGTCCGAGTTGATCAACCAAATTAAGAAGGAACATTTTGATGCGGCTGTGGTCGCCTTGCCGCGTTGGCGAATTGTTTGGGCTCTGTGGCGTGCCGGAGTGCCTTTACGCATCGGACCGGTGAGCAAGATGTATTCCATTTTGTTGAACAAGCGCGTCTGGCAGCATCGCTCAGAGGGGAGAAAACACGAAGCGGATTACAATTTGGAACTGTTGGAAGCTTTCGGAATCCCGCCCACGCGGAAACCCACCACGTTTGTTCTGACGGAGGATGAAAAGCGGACTGCCAAAAAAGTCCTTGAATCTCATCGCCTATCGTTCAAGAAACCAATCGTGATCCTTCACCCCGGCTCGGGAGGATCGTCTGCTCGCTGGCCGCTGAGCCACTTTATGCAGTTGGGGGATCAGCTTCAGTTGGATGGGTGTGATGTGGTGGTCACAGGAGGCCCTGGCGAAGACTATCAATACATCATGATCGACAACATGCACCGCATTCCTGTCTTCATCGCGGCGGGCAGCGTTACAGTACGCGAGTTGGCGGCCATTTTTTCATGCGCGGACCTTGTGGTCACGAACTCGACGGGTCCACTCCATGTAGCCGTGGCCTTAGGCGTGCCTACGGTGTCGATTTTTTCGCCGATTCCGACTTGTCATCCGGTGCGTTGGGGACCTTATCCCGCCTATGCGGAGGGGTCCAAGGATCATTTGGTGGCGCTGGCGCCTTTAAAGGGAAATCATGGAGAAGTTATGGAAGAAATGGCGGCGGTATCTGTAGAGGAAGTGTCGCGTCTGTGCCGGGAACAGCTATCCCGCAAAGGGGCCCACGCGCGGGTCTCTAAAGTTTAAGCGGCTTCTTCGTTGAACTCGTCTTCAAAGTCGATCGGCTCAACGGCGCTCATTCCGCGTTTGACTTCGGCGATCACGTCCGAGGTTGTCAACGCTTCGAGCGCTCCAAAGGGGATGGGTTTTCCGTTGTCCTCATCTCCCGCGGCGTCGGCGATGATGTCGAGTTCTTCCTGTGACTTTTTTTTCTTCGGGGCTTTCATTTTAGATTCCTTATCCAATTCCCAGAGCATCTGGGGTGGGACAGTCCCTTGTATTATCGGGACAGGCCGAATCTAGCCCCGAAAGCCAAACACTGCAAGTAAAATATCGGAGAGTTAACAAATGTATGCGTATTCTCTACCTAACTGAATCGACCGGTTGGTCCGGAGGGGCCCAGCAAGTGCTCTGGATGGCCTCTGCGTTGCGGCAAAAGGGGCATGATCTTGTGCTGGCCTGCCAGCCTGGAAGCGACATTTTAAATCGGGCGCGGGCCGCCGGGATACAGACGGAAGAAGTGCGGATGCGTCAGGACTATGACCTTGTGTCGGTGGCCGCAGTTTCCAAGTTAATTCGGAAGCATCGGACGGAGGTTCTTCACGCGCAGCATTCGACGGCCCATGCGATTGGACTCATGGCCGCGGCATGGTCTCACGTTCCCATCTTCGCGGTGACGCGTCGCGTCATTTTCCCACTCAAAAGAAACATTTTTAGTCGGCTGAAATATTTATCTAGCCGCATCAATGGCTACATCGCTATTTCTCAAGCCGTAAAAGACGAGTTGATGAAAGCCGGCATCGCCGCCCCACGCATCGAAATCATTCCTTCGGTGATGAACCAGACGAAGGGGAGCGTTCAGGATGGTTCGGATCTTC
>JAYWEN010000162.1:0-5623 GCA_043779245.1 Elusimicrobiota bacterium
GAGAACCCTCCTCTCCAATCGTGCCTGTGGAGACAAGTACACTAGGGGGCTCTGAAAACAGAGCGGGAGAAGTCGCAACGGGCCGATGCTTAAGGCCCCAAATTAATGCCGCACCTAAACCGCATATCCCAATCGTGGCTAAAATGGCCGGCCAGGCCGGCGTCGCTTTTGGAGGGCGTTGAATCCATTGTGGCATGAGGGGATTTTATCCTATGAACGCAGAGGAACAAAACCTATTGATACGGCGTCTAATTCCTGTTATTGGTTTTATTGACTGGTAACACCCGAATAGATAGACTGTTGCATCAATCGATTCCTTGGAGGTATCACCCTTGAAACGATCGTTAGCCCTTGGTAGTTCCCTCGTTTTAGCCGTCCTTGCAGGTTGCAGTTCCAATGAAACCTACGTGAAAAAGGGCGAGATCCAAAAAACGATCAACCAAAAATCTGAAAACTCCCGTTATATTGAAGCCTTAGGCATAGGCGCGGCCGATTCCACCCTCACTAATAGCACCCAAAAGAAAGCAACTTCTCGAGACGCAGCCATCGTTCAGGCGCAATATGAAATGCTTTCCTATGTCAAAGGTGTCCAACTCGAAGGTGGCGTGACCGTTGAAAAGGCCATGGAAACGGACTCCAAGATCGAAAGCTATCTCAAAGAAGTGATCAAAGGTGCAGAAATAGTTAAAACGGAATGGACAAATGATGATGGGTGTATCGTCACACTGCGTTTGGACAAGAAGAAACTCGAAGGAGCTGGGCTCAAACTTAAATCCTAATGAAAAAATCTAATCGTCTCGTTCGTTTGTTTCTAGTTTCAGCTCTCGCACTCACGGCTTGCGCCGGGTCCAAGAAAGATCGTCTCGTCAAAGGCAAAACGCTGGAAGGGGAAGTTGTCGAAGCCGAAGGATCTGCGCCCTACAACGCCGCCGATTTAGCAGGAACAAAGGCTGCCTCACTCGCGGCGGCTCAGCGCGCCGCGATTGAACTCGTGGTCGGAGTCTACGTCTCTGGAAGAACGCGCGTCGATAAAGCGGTCGCGATCGAGCAGAATATCCTCACGCATTCCAGCGGCTACATCAAGCGCTTTGAGATCTTGAGCGAAGGCCGGTCAGGTGAATGGTACAAGACCAAGATTCGTGCGCTCGTCTCCACGAAAGAATTGCGCGAAGAATTAGAATCAAGCGGTCTCTTACGCCAGGCCGCGGTGGGATATCCTCGCGTAGCCGTATTGCTGAAGGAATATGTGAGCGAAAAGGAAAGCACTGATGGCCATGCGGCACAGGCGCTCAGCCAAGCGCTTTTGAACCAAGGATTTAAAGTGGTTGAACTCCCCAAATCCGTGAGCCGCGAGGAAGACCCTCTCGAGCTGGCTAAAAAGCTTAATCACAACCTTGCGGAAATATTGATTACCGGTTTTGCCCGCGCGCAGTCCATGTCCGAGGAGAAACGACTCGGTGGGATGTCGTCTTTCAGAGCATCAATTAACTTTCGGATTATTGAAGTGGGAACCGCGGAAGTGATTCAAACGGTTTCGGAAGTTGCCAGTGGACTCGAGGGCACGCGCGACATCGCGTCCCAAAAAGCCTTGCAGGCCGCTGCCGAACAGACGGTGAAGCAATTGGCCAGCCTGCCTCAAGAGCTCGCAAAACGCTCGCACGTCGATCTTTCGATTTCTGGGCTCAAGTCCTTTCAGGCGCTTTCGGATTTTGAAAAAGCGCTGAGCGCAAAACCTGGCGTGAAAGATCTTTACTTGCGATCCTATGATCAAACCGGCGGTGTCGCCGTATTTGATGTGTTGGCCGACCAAATGAGTCCTCAGGAACTCGCTGATCAAGCGGTTCGTTTAGGTGGTCCGGATTGGTCCATTTTCCAAGTCGGAGGGCGCTCCGTTCAGCTGTCAGCGTCGCTGGCGGGACACTAGGCCGTAGTGCGAGCGGGATTAAAAGCTCGCCTTCTATCATTCGTTTTTGGGTTGGTTTTTCTAAACAGCTGCGCGACACCCATCAGCTACGTTTCCGAAAAGTATCGGTCATCCGGAAAAATTGCGATACTTCCGCTGGTCAATGAAAGCAATGATCTAGACGGGCCGGTGTACGTTCGTCAACTCATCGAAAAAGGAATTCTATCTCGCGGTTTTCAGATCGTTCAGACGGATCAAGTTGATCAGAATTTGAAGGAGAAAGGATTTACAAACGGTGGTCAGCTGCGCGCCACGACGCCGCAGAAGATCGGGGAATGGACTGGGGCCGACAGCCTGCTCTACTGCACGTTGGAAGATTTCAATTATATAAATGTCGGATTTTATGCCCAAAGGCGGGTTAAAATCATTGCGCGCCTGGTGGATGCGAGAACGGGCGAGCGTCTTTGGGAATCCGAACGAGAAGGCACGACTCGTATCATCGCGGCCAACAGGAAACAGGCCGAACAAGAATTTGCCATTCAGCTGGCGATCAAAGCAGCGGAAAAGTTAGCGCATCAGCCGCTGCAACTTGAATCGAACATGGCCGTGCATAGACTTTTAGATAGTTTGCCCTATCGATAAACTTAAGGAGATTGACATGAAACGAGCGTTAAGCGTTCTGATGATTTTGAGTTTGGGTGCTTGTTCCCCGACCACCACCGTCAAACAAAAGCAAACCATGACAATTGATCAGCCGAAAGGCATGGTGGCGTTAAAGCGACGCATCGGAGTCGTTGATTTTGAAAACAAGACGACCTACGGTGCCAATCGTTTGGGCACGTCTGCCTCCGATATTCTCATCACTGAGCTCGCTAAAAGCGGCAAGTTTATCGTCGTAGAGCGCGATAAGCTGGACAAACTGATGGGCGAACAAAAGCTGGGGATGACTGGCGCTATCGATCCAAACACAGCGGCCAAAGTCGGTAAGATCCTGGGTTTGAACGCGATCGTCACAGGGTCCATTTCCCAATTCGGAGAACAGACGGAAGGGTCAGAATATCTCATTACGCAATCCAAGAGCCAGGTGGTAAAATGCAGTGTAGACATTCGGGTTGTGGATGCTGAGACGGGGCAAATCTTGTATGCCGATTCTGGGTCGGGCCTCGCGAAAAAACATACAGGCGGCGTGTTGGGGTTAGGGACCCGCGCAGGGTATGATGAGACTTTAGAAGGCGAAGCGTTACGCTCGGCCATCGTCAAGTTTGTCAATAACATCGTGACTCAAGTCGAAAAGAAGCCTTGGAGCTGCCGCGTCGCCGATGTCGATGGTCAGAATATTTATTTGAACGCCGGGAGTGAGTCCGGTATGAAGATTGGGCAAAAGCTGATGGTGCTACGCGCCGGAAAGGTGATTAAAGATCCGACGACAGGTCTTGTCCTTGGGAATACTGAGGATAAAATCGGAGACATGAAAGTGACGCGTTATTTTGGTGAAGATGGATCCGTCGCCGCTCTCTCGAGCGGCGCGATGCCTTCGGCCGGCGATGTCGCGAGATTAAACGAATAAAAAACGTCCATTTGTCCTCTAAGTGTAGAAGGCTTGCCTCCGGGCAGGCTGGGGTCTAGAAAATTCAAAGGAGCTTACCATGGCCAAAGATGATCGAATGAAAGCGTTAGAGTTGGCACTCATACAGATTGAAAAAGATTTTGGCAAAGAAGCCATCATGAAGCTGGGGGAGAAATCCAGCAAAATTCACATTGATACGATTCCGACAGGCGCACTGCCACTTGATATTGCTATCGGCGTCGGGGGAATCCCACGCGGCCGCGTGATCGAAATTTATGGACCGGAATCGTCTGGGAAGACGACTTTAACATTGCACATGGTTGCCAATGCCCAGCGCCAAGGCGGCGTAGCCGCGTTCATCGACGCCGAGCATGCGATGGATCCAGCCTATGCGAAAAAACTCGGTGTGGACGTCGACAATCTCTTGATCTCTCAGCCGGACTCGGGCGAACAAGCTCTCGAGATTACCGAAACGCTCGTTCGTTCCGGGGCTGTTGATCTCATCGTAATCGACTCCGTCGCGGCATTAGTTCCGCGCTCTGAAATCGAAGGGGATATGGGCGATGCTTCGATGGGGATGCAGGCGCGCTTAATGTCGCAAGCGCTGCGAAAATTGACCGGGACGCTTTCCAAGTCGCGGACAAGCCTGGTGTTCATAAACCAACTGCGTCAAAAAATCGGCGTTATGTTTGGCAATCCCGAAACAACCCCAGGGGGTCTCGCGCTCAAGTTCTACTCGTCCTTGCGTTTAGACATCCGACGAATTGAAGCGGTCAAGGCTGGGGACGTCGTGGTCGGTAGCCGCGTCCGCGTGAAAGTGGTCAAGAATAAAGTGGCCCCGCCTTTCCGTCAGGCTGAGTTCGAAATGTATTACGGCGAGGGCGTCTCTCGTGAAGGCTGCCTTCTCGACGTGGGCGTCGAATCGGGATTCTTAGAAAAAACGGGATCGTGGTATCTCTGGAAAGACGAACGTCTGGGACAAGGCCGCGACAATGCTCGCACGTATTTGAAGGAACATCCCGAGCTTGCAAACAAACTTGAAGCTGAAATCAGAAAAAAATATTTCAGCCCTGTCGCAGCTCCAGACGTTGCGAAGGCGGATGGCAAAGCGGAAGTCAAGGTTGAACCAAAGCTAGAAACCAAAGAGACGAAGGAAACGACCACGTCGAAGCGCTAAAGGCGTCGATGTCGAGCGAGCTTCCACCGACTAGTCTCGCCTTGCTGGAAGCGTTCCTCCAACACCTGCGGGTGGACCGGGGTGTTTCACCCCGGACGCTGATCAACTACAAGATTGATCTCACATCATTCCTCCATTATCTCGACACAAAATCAAAAGATCCCAAAAAGATAGTTCGTGAGGACATCACGGACTATCTTTGGCAGCGCAAAGCGGGGGGTGTTCAGCCGGCCTCGATAGCTCGTTACATCGCGAGCCTGCGTGCTTTCTATCGATTTCTGATCGCTGAAGAGAAGATCAAAACCGATCCTGCCATGCTTTTGCGGAGCCCGCGCAAAGCCGAGCGGCTCCCCCGCTATCTCACGATTGAGGAGATATCGCGGTTGCTCACCTCCGTGGGTACTTCGAAAGCCCGTCAGGTTCGCCTTGGCGCGATGCTCGAACTCATGTACGCAGCAGGACTACGCGTGAGCGAACTGACGACCGTACGGATGGATGCGATCGATCTCAAAGTGGGGTATGTGCGCGTCTTCGGCAAAGGGGGCAAAGAACGCGTGGTCCCCATCGGTGAGCGTGCGCGAATGGCTATTCAGGGTTATTTGGACCACCGACCTGTGACGCCTGCCTCGGTGAAGGCCTTATTCGTTTCCGATCGCAAGAAGCCGATGAGCAATGTTCATTTCTGGCGACTCATCCGCGATGCGGCGATCAAAGCGGGCATCCATAAATCCGTGACGCCGCACACCCTTCGGCATTCGTTTGCCTCCCACTTGGTTCAAAATGGCGCCGACCTGCGAGCCGTTCAGGAAATGCTCGGTCACTCCTCGATTGCGACGACTCAAATCTATACACATGTGAGCCAGTCGCATTTACAAGAAGCGCATAAGAAGTTTCACCCGCGAAGTTAAATCTCCTCGTGTCCTTTTCATATCAAGATCGTGAAACATCGTTAGCGGCCTTAGGCGAGCACGCTCCG
>JAYWEN010000163.1:0-7033 GCA_043779245.1 Elusimicrobiota bacterium
CCCTTCGGTGGGCGGAGATCCCTCGATCAAAACGTATTTTGATTTGTTTGATCATAACTTGAAGCTCATTCATGATGCCGTTTCTTCGGTAGGAGCAAAACAGTCATGAGAGAAATCATTTCCATTCTTTTATGGCCAGCGATCGCGTGTCTTGTGTTAACCGGGATTCATGCTTATCTCGGACTGCATGTTGTGGAACGGGGTGTCATCTTTGTTGATCTTTCGCTGGCTCAGATTGCATCGCTCGGGACAACGATTGCACTTTTGGCCGGGTTTGATATGCACAGTCACACGGCCTACTTCGTCTCACTGGGCTTTACGCTTGTGGGTGCCGCGATTTTTGCGGCGGTCCGGTCCAAGCGCAGTAAAATCCCACAAGAGGCATTCATCGGTATTGTCTACGCCGTCTCGGCTGCCGCCGCGATCTTGATCATGGACCGGCTCCCTGAGGGTGCTGAACATATCAAATACATCCTGGTCGGGAATTTACTGGCCGTGACCCCAAGGGAAGTCCTTACGATGATTGGGCTCTATTCGCTGATCGGGATTCTTCACTGGGTATGGCGACGACCCTTTTTGGCAATTTCGACCCATCACGATGATCCGGAAGTGACCGGCTATTGGGTCCTGGGATGGGATTTTTTGTTTTATGCCTCCTTTGGGTTCGTCGTAACGTCCTCTGTATCCATTGCCGGTGTTCTTCTTGTCTTTTCTTATTTGATTGTTCCGTCAGTGACGGCCATGCTTTTTTCAAGTCGTGTGGGCCCGCGCCTGGCGATCGGCTGGACGATGGGTGCGGTGGTAAGCATCCTTGGGATGATTGCGTCTTACAAGATCGATGCTCCGACGGGCGCCACCGTCGTATGCATCTTCGGAATTGTCTTGATCGTTGTTGCTGGACTGCGCGCTTTGGGTTTGGTCGTAGGGCACCGGAGTCGTGCCGCCTGAGTAACTACACATTCCACATAAACAAACACCGAAGGGAGTGTGAAGTTATTCTTGGTCCTCGTTGGGCTTCTGGAATCCCCGCTCCAGCCGAGGTCCTTCAGGGATTGAAGTGACTTGTTTTAGTTTTATAGGGTTCTTGCGCAGCTCTGCCTGCTCGTCAATTTCTTCGATGATTCGGTGGGTCATTCCAGCCAAAATCAATAATCCAGCCACAATCGCGAAAGCCAGAATCCAATAATCTGTTTTGGGTTTCCGGCTTTTCGTCTTCGTACTAAACTTAGGTTTCTGTCGCCCGGAAATGGCCTGGGTGCCGAAATTTCTCATCGTTCAGATTTTACTTAATGGTAAGCACAGAGGAAGGTGTCCGTCATAGATTGCCGGTAGAAGACCTCACGCATTTCTTGACTGCGTCAAGGTATAGGGCGAGATGCCCCACGTCATAACGGAATCTTTCGCAAGCGGAGCGCGTTTCCGATGACCGAAACCGAGCTTAAGCTCATGGCCGCACTCGCGATCATGGGACTTAGCAGAATGCCGAAGAATGGATAAAGTACTCCCGCCGCAATCGGCACTCCCAGCACATTGTAGAAGAAGGCGAAGAAAAGATTTTGACGAATGTTGCGCATCGTGGCGCGACTCAAATGGATGGCTTTGACAATTCCGCGCAAATCGCCCTTGACGAGCGTCACGCCCGCGCTTTCCATGGCGACATCCGTTCCAGTTCCCATCGCGATTCCCACGTGTGCTTGAGCGAGAGCCGGTGCGTCATTAATACCGTCTCCGGCCATCGCCACGATGTGACCCGAGGCTTGAAGGGCTTTGACTTTTTCACCTTTTTTGTCGGGCAAAACGTCTGCTTCGATATCATCGATGGAAAGCTTTCCGGCCACGGCGTGGGCCGTAGTTCGGTTGTCCCCGGTTAGCATGACGAGGCGAATGCCTTCTTCGTGAAGTTGGCTAATCGCTTCGGGTGTAGTGGCCTTGATGGGATCTGACACACCCAGAATCCCTGATGGCTTTCCATCCACCGCGACAAACATGGCCGTTTGTCCATCGCGCCGTAGTCCCTCAGCTTTTTCTTCCAAGATGTCAAAAGCAATTCCCAACTCTTTCATGAGAGCGAGATTACCTAAGGCCACTTTCTTGCCTTCAACCGTTCCGCGAACACCCTTGCCGGTCACGGATTCAAAGGCGTCCGTTTTCACTGGCGTGATTCCCTTCATCTTCGCGCCTTGAACAATCGCGGCCGCCAGCGGATGCTCGCTTGCTTGCTCAAGACTCGCGGAAACTTTTAAAAGGTCAGATTCCGATCCGCCGGGAACAACGACCACGGCTGTGAGACGGGGCTTGCCTTCGGTTAAGGTGCCTGTTTTATCGATCACGAGAGTATCGACTTTCGCTAGGATTTCGAGCGCTTCAGCGTTTTTAATCAAAACGCCTGCCATCGCCCCTTTACCGGTCCCGACCATGATCGACATCGGAGTAGCCAGTCCCAACGCACACGGACAAGCAATGATCAAAACGGCTACAGCGTTTACTAAACCATGCGCCAGGCGAGGCTCAGGTCCGAACATCGCCCACAGTGCAAAAGTGGCAGCCGCAGAAAGGATCACAGCCACTACAAAATAAGAAGACACGGTATCGGCGACGCGCTGAATTGGCGCGCGGCTGCGTTGCGCTCGCCCAACCATCTGGACGATCTGGGCAAGCAGCGTTTCACGACCGACGCGCTCGGCTTTCATCAGGAGACTGCCTGTCCCGTTGATCGTTGCACCGGTCACGCGGTCACCCGGCTTTTTCTCAACGGGGATTGATTCCCCACTGATCATCGATTCGTCTATTGAACTAGAACCCTCCAACACCACTCCATCCGTAGAAATCTTTTCTCCTGGGCGAACGCGTAACGTGTCTCCAACCTGCACTTGATCCAACGAGATTTCTTCTTCCGTTCCGTCCGATTTCACTCGCCTGGCCGTCTTGGGAGAGAGACCCAGCAACGCTTTGATAGCACCAGAGGTTTGCTGCCGGGCTTTAAGTTCTAACACCTGTCCGAGTAGAACAAGAGTGGTGATGACGGCCGCCGCCTCAAAATAAAGCCCAATTCGTCCGTCAGAACCACGGAATGACATTGGAAAAAGATTTGGAAACAAAAGCGCCATAAGACTATAGGCGTACGCGGCTCCTGTTCCCAAGGCAATCAACGTGAACATATTGAGATGACGGTTCATGACTGACGCCCAACCGCGCTCGAAAAACGGCCACCCACCCCAAAGTACAACCGGGGTGGCGAGACTCAATTGCACCCAGCCGACCCATGCCCCGGAAAATAGGCGACTGGATCCGTGCCCCATAACCATTTCCGCCATGGCCATCAGAAAGAGTGGCGTCGATAACGCGACACCGCTCCAGAAACGCCGACTCATGTCTTTCAGTTCTGGATTAGCGTCATCTTCGAGCGTAATCTCCAGCGGCTCAAGAGCCATCCCGCAAAGCGGGCAGCTGCCCGGCCCTGTCTGCTTAATTTGGGGATGCATAGGGCAGGTGTAGGTCCGGGCATCGTTTGCAGGTTTATTCAGTGTTACGGATTTCTTTAAATAAACTTCCGGCTGCGCGATAAACTTCTCACGGCACTTTGGATTGCAGAAGTAAAACGTTTGATCTTGATGTCGGTAAGCTCCGCCTCTAGCCGTAGAGGGATCAACATCCATTCCGCAGACAGGGTCTTGTATCCTTGTTTTTTCTAAGATTTTTGTAATCATTTTAGCTCCGACCGATCAGAGTGGTTTAAAGGACGTTATTAATTTCACTGTTTTTGTCTCAATGTGGACGGTAAATTCGAGGCCCAACATTGTCGGCGTTCGGATTGTCCGGCCACGATGAATCTTGCACGTCGAACGGGAACGAAGTGGCAATCTTTTGTCCATCCGGCATCTCGACTTGCAAGACCAGCTCCCAGCGCCCGACCGTCGTCAGGCTGATCGAATGCATGGAGTAGCGGCCTGCAAGGTCTTGCGGGTGACGCTGTTCGTGGACTCGTCCATTATGAACATGACCCGGCATACCTGGCATTTGAACGACACATAAAAGCGTCGCACCTACGACCGGTGCCGGTGGAACTTGTGAAAGATCCCATACATCAAAATAGGCCGCCACGGCCTGCCGCACGGTGGGTTTTGTTGGGTCGAGCTTAAGCTCCACTTTATATTTCTCTGTTTGATAGACCCCATTGACCTCATAGCCCTGCGGTATCTGCGTTCGGGCCGTTTCTCCCATTGCGGATGCGCTGGAAAGGCAGCTTAAGACCACAACGAGGATCAGATGCTGGTTTTTCATCTTTTCAATTCCCTGGCCCGCTGGCTGGACTGTGGTTTCTTAAGCTCTTCCGGCATAAAATTCGGCGGCCAGGGTGGCCCTTCTACGTCTACCGGGAAGACGGCAAAAAACTCATAGCGATCTGGTGTCTGCACCTGCAACACCCAATCCCAGCGCCCACCCATTTCAAAATGAATCGGATGCATCTGATAGAGGCCTGGTTTTATCTCTGGATGTTGTGTATGTGTTTCCATCACATGGATATGGCCGGGCACGTTCGGCATGCGAGCCGTACAGGCCATGAGAGCCCCACTAACGGAAACAATCGAGCGAGAAGAGGGATCAGTGATTTCGAAAGAAATGGAAACTTCATTGCCCACTTTTGGACGCGCTGGTTCCATAAACATCTGAACTCTGTATTTGCCTGACTTACGTACCCAATCTTCCGACTGGGCCTCCGGCATCTGACGGAAAGTGCGCTCTGTGGAAGTGGATGGAAAATCGGGATGGCTTTGCCAGTCGTGATGAAGCTGCGGATAATTATCGTCGTGCTTGTAGTGCCCTGACCAACGCATTGATCCACATCCTGACAGAATCACAATACCTATCAAGACCGTGCCGACAGCAAGCGCTCTAGCGTTCGGTTTATTGGGCATGCTTGCGGTGCCATTGGGCGAATTCAACCAGGTCGTCATAGCCCTTTTTCTTCACTTGCTGCCGATGGACTCCGATAAGAACGCTTCAAAGCGTCGATGACAGCCGGATCAAATTGGTAGCCGGCCCCTTTTTCCAACTCCACCACCGCCTCACCATAGCTGATCGCTTTATGGTACGGGCGGTCTGTTGTTAAAGCATCCAGCGCATCGGCCGCTGCTAAAATGCGATCCCCCAGTGGGATGGCCGAACCGACCAGAGCGTCCGGATAACCGGTACCATCATAATGTTCATGATGGTGCAACACCAAGATAGCGGCTTCCTCCAGAAAGGAAATCCCTTTAAGAATTTGACTCCCGACCACGGGATGCGCATGCATGATCCTTTTTTCATCAAGCGTCAGAGACCCATTTTTTCGAAGGATAGCGTCCGGAGTTCCGATCTTACCGAGATCATGAAGAATGCCCGCTTGTTGGATGACGAGCTTGGCTTTTTCATCGAGTCCCAGCTCTTGGGCAATCGTCAAAGCAATTTCCGAAGTACGCCTCGAATGTCCTTCCGTATAAGGATCTCGCGCCTCCAGGGCGTGAGCCAACCCTTCCAACGTTTCCGAGAATCCGCGTTTCAGGGCTTCCTGGGTTTTCCTTTGCCTGTCTCCCAGAAATCCCGCCAGGACCGCGCAAGCCATCATCGAGGTGGCATTCGCCAGATGGGCTGGATGAGCCTGACCTTTCCAACCCTCGGCAATCAGAATAGAAAGAGTGACGATGCCCGTCCGGCTGAGTGCCACAAAAAGGCCGCGCGTCAGCCCAAGAGACAAAATCAATCCCATCAGTCCCACCGTGAGAAGATGAAATGCGGCCGTCCCATTGCTGCCGATCCACATCCAGAGAAGGGTCAGCCCCACAAGCGACGGCTCCTCCCACGATATCCTCTTTGTCCAATTCATCGGTTATCACGCAGAACGCATGGGTCTCATTTGCCTTCCAATTCAGCCGCTCGCATTCGATGCCACTTGGCAAAATCAAGGAAATCGTCGCGGAGTTTCGTCGCATCTCTGAGGATGGCATCGCAATGTGCGTTTTGTTTGCGGATAATCGGCTGCGGAGTAATGGGATCGTTTGTCTGCATCAGTTTCATATGTTGATGCTCATCAATGATGATTTGTTGCTCCTTGGCCTTCTGCTCGTAGGAAGCGGACTTCGCCCGATGATCCCGCACGACTTGATTGGTATCAGCGGCTTTGGCCCACAAGCCTGTGGTCATCACGGCAAAGCCAAGCAAACTCAAAAGTATTTTTTTTGAAAATGTCATATACAAGTCTCCTCTCATACATCTATACACCGTTGTCAGCCAAAACTTGCGCCTCCTAGCCAATCATTACCTGACAATCTTGCCCTTCCCCTCTTTCTTGCGACATGAAAGTGAAGACTGTCCTCGCTTCTCGATCCTCAAATCACTTCCAATAGGCGGTTCATCGTTCCGAATTCGTTGGCGCAACACTTCTGGCAGCCGTTGTATTCGTCCTCGCATCCGGGCTCGCAGCACCATTGGCCATCGACAACGAACTTGTATTGATAATGTCCGGGCGCAAGCGCCAGCGTGTCTCGCCATTGCCCATCGGCTTGTCGCTTAAGGGGCGTTGCGTCTGGACGCCATTCATTGAATGTGCCCGCGATGAACACGGCTTTGGCCTCCGGCGCGTGACACGAGAATTCGACGGGTGTCGTTTTGATCTGTCTGTCTACTGGTGCTAGGTTCATTTATTGGCTCCTTATTAGTTTGATTAACCGGGCAGCCAAAACGCGTTCCGGAAGTTGAAGTCCACCCAGCCGCCGCCGATGTTATGCGGCTCCATAACGGGACGCCCGTGGAGCACGGGCCCGGGTACCCGATCGAAACCGCCTCATACTGCCAATCTTTGGTAAGTCGTTTGACGGCCTTTACCATCTGCTGGGCCGTCATCTTAGGTCCGGAAGGAATCTCTCGCTTCGTTTTATGCCCTGTAGCCAGACACTTGACGTGCTCCCCGCCGACATCGATGACAAGAATCTTTTGCCGATTTCTCATAGCCACCCGTTCTTAAAACCCGCCCGACGCAGCCCCATCACGACGTAAG
>JAYWEN010000164.1:0-5079 GCA_043779245.1 Elusimicrobiota bacterium
TTGAGCGCCCAATATTTAAACACCGCTTTGCGATCGGCGGCCTCGCCGCTGTAGTCCACCAAATGTCCTACTTCGCGCATCTTTAATTTCTGCAGCACGAGCGCCGTCGTAGACCATTCTTGGATCGTGGCTTCGGCTTGTTCGACGGCATGATCCCACTTTCCATCATTCAAGGCTCTCCAACCTTCCTGCGTCATGTCCTCCGAGGTTCCATACAACACAATGGGTGCGCGATCCGCCAATGTCATGTCATTCGGAAGCGAGACAGAGACTTTCGCAACGGTTCCCACTTCACGGCCCGCTAAAGGATCTATCCCCAACCCGGCAAAGCAGCGCCAAACGCCCGCTATTAAGGATGAAGCAGGTCCATTGGCATTTTCCTTGGGCGCGCCCCATCCGTAGCGAAAGAACTTCCCCGGCGTTGCATACGGAAAGGCATTTTTGTCTGCGCTGCGCGCTAAGGTGCCCTCGTCAAATTCGTGCGTCAGCTCTTCGGCCTTCTTCATATAACGGGTGGCTTTATCCATGTCCCCAATGTGACTCGCATATTCTGCAAGCGTACTCCAAGCCACAATATATTGGCCAAGGCCCTCGTACCAAATGACGCGGTGATGATCATCCGCCGGACGATTGGATTCGTCTAATCGGCTGCGCAGCTCTGCGTAGGTTTTATCGGCCTCGGTTTGATCCGTGGGATCGACGCCGTGATGGTCGCCTACCGAGACTTCAAAAGTCCTGGCCGCATCCAGCATCAGTTGATGGGGATCGATGCCGCGGGAGGCCAACCGTCGCGGACCGATCGCCGAGATGAGCCATGTAATCGTATCAAGCGCCTGCATTCGGTCGGGACCCTGAGGGTTGGTCCCGCGCAGCATACGTTTTTGTAAAGGGTCGTACGCGGATTTGAGGACCCAATTTTCCACCTGATCCCGTTCCTGGGTGATACCGATGCGCTGCGCTTTATCAAGCTTAGGACTGCGCAAAAGCTCGGTTAGAAACGCGTAATAGCTCAAGTTATTCTCGGTCGAAAAGATTTTGCTCCACGGCGCGCCGTAGGGATCGTCGCTCAACCCCATGGCCACGCCACCGCGCTCATGAGGAAGTTGATTGGCCATCCAATACTCCACATCCAAAGCGAGTTGCAGAGCGGTGCCGTCGGCTTTTGCATTGGCAAACTTGGCGGCAAAAAGACCAACCCACGCATTGGGTCCGGCATGAATTGTTTTCTCTATTCCTTCCGAGCCGAAATCAGCGTTGTAGAAATTCACAAAACCGCGCTTACCGTGACGGGGTCCTGAAAGCTCAGGGCCAATCGCCCAGGCATTCTGAAAAAATTCGAGCAACGGCTTGGCATGCTCAAGGTCGTCGAAGCGAATGGCTAAGAGCCCCATGGCTGCCTGTTCATAGGTAGAAGCCTGTTGGGAGAGCTTATGGTCTCCAGAATCGGGAAAGCTGCGGAAGAGCCCCGTCTTAGGTGTCCAATGGAGCTCGACGAGCCGTCGGTAAATGGCTTCCGCATGCTTGGATTGAATGAGCGGCCGCACTAGCGTCGTGCTTCCCAGGGCCGAGGATGCGGGACCGGCCGAGAAAGCAAGTTGAGATAAATTTGAGGTTAAAATTAGGCATGAGATTACCGCACGAACTTTTTGTTCCAAAATCATTGACGAATAGCTCCTTGCTCTAAGGTTTTATGTCTTCGGAGCCACGTATATAGCGGGAGTTGAGTGCCGTTTCAAGGGGAAAGTTAAGGAAGGTTAATGAACCCAGTGGCAGGCGTTGGCAATGGCCAGGCCCGCGTAGGTTCCGATGACGTTTCCTGCGATGGCGAGTAAAAGTCCGAGGGAGGCCAAACGATCTTGATAGACGCCGGCCACGATGGGCGTTGAAGCGGTGCCACCAATGTTGGCTTGGCTTGAGGTCACGAGGAAGAACATGGGCACACGGGCGAAATATCCGTACACCACTAAAATCAGCGCGTGGATCGCTACCCACACAAAAGCCATGACGATTAAAAGCGGTGCTTGGAGAATGTATTGGAGTCGTGCATTCGATCCCATCGCCGCCAAGAGCAAATAAAGGCAGAAAAACCCCCAGCGCGAGGCTCCGTACTGTTCGAGCCGCGCCGCGGGCGTCAGTGAGAGCAGAATCCCAACCATCGTGATCAACAAAAACGCCCAGCCGCTCTTAGATAAAGAAGGTGTGACAGGAAGATAGGACGCAAGAGACAAACAAATCCAGCCGACAAAAATGCCGCCCGCTAAAAGCCAAATGGCGTGCCAAGGGGACGCACTAACGCGCTTTCCAGCCAACGGCGACGAAGAGAGTCGCTTTACGACATCGTCAAGCTTCGATCGGTCGGCCTTCACCCAGCGATCCCATGTCTCTTGCCAGGGTGAAAGTGCGACGAGAAAGCCCATCCAGGAATAGGTAATGACCGTATCGACAATGACCATCGGCGCAAAAACGGCCTCGGAGGCGTGCAGGCCTTCTTTGACCGCGAGCATGTTCGCGCTGCCTCCGATCCAGCTGGCGGAGAGCGCGCCTACGCCTTTCCATGTATCCGGTGGAAGCCATCTGAAAAAGATCGCATAAGCGCTGACTGCCCCCACCGCGATGCCGATCGCCCCGACAAGCATCGAATTGAGCGCCGTCGGGCCGAGGCGAAGAATCGCCGGCAAATTGATATTCAAAAGAAGGAGCACGAGGCAGGCCGACAAGACGTAGGTCGTTAAAAAGTCGTAAATGGGTGAGTGAGTAGGAAGAAACCCGAAGGTCGCAAGCAGCATGGGAATGAAGTAACACCAAAAAGCGCTGGGAAGATAATGGTAAATCCTGGCGAAGAACCGGTTCTGCTCAAGTCGAAGAATGAGGGTGACGAGGCCGAAAAGAAGTAAACCCAAAGCCCAGGGGTCGTGGATCACATCCCAATCCCGGCTTTAATTCCTTTGACGGAAAACTTCGGTCCCTTCATCAGAAAGCCGCCGCGCTGCGACGATGGTTCAAGCAAGAAGACGGAATCCAAGTCGACCCATTCAAACACGCCGGTGCCGCAGGCCAAATGGACGCTCGCCGCGAGTCCTAGCTTGGATTCTTCCATGCATCCGATGGCGAGGCGTTTCTTGAAGCGCTGAGCAATATGAATGATATCGAGCGCACCGAGCAGTCCGCTTTTCGCAACTTTAATATTGACCCCATCGGCGGCTTCGGCTTCGAACAAACGCACCGCATCCGATACGGTTAGAACGGCCTCGTCGGCGAACACGGCCATGTGCGTGCGTTGACGGAAGAGACGCATCGTGCGCATATCATGCTTGCGAAACGGCTGTTCAAAGAAAACGAGGGGAATCTCCGCGCGCTTCAAGCGATGGACAAAGTCGATCGCTTGTGACAAGCCAAAACCCTGATTTCCGTCAGCAACGAGCAAGGCTTTAGGTGCACCCTTACGCACCGCTTTCATACGCTCGCAATCTTCTTCGGGCGAGCCACCGACCTTCACTTTGATCCGTCTGAAACCCTTCTTCGCGGCGTCGCGGGCCAGTTTCGAGAGCTCTTTAGGGGTGACGAGCGAAAGCGTGAGATCAGTCTCGACGGAGACGCCTTTTCCACCCAGGAAATCAGCGAGTGGCTGCTTTAAATGGCGAGTGTAGGCATCGAGGATGGCCGATTCCATCGCGGCGGCGGCCGTGGGATGCAAGGACTGAAGCCGCCAGGTCGTTGCCACGAGCTCTCGATAGTTTTCAATGGGCTTTCCGCGAAGCTCGGGGATGAGACTTTTGAGCGCGAGGACCATGTTCCCCTGCGATTCCCCTGGCATGGCAATGGAGGACGACGCCTCGGACATTCCGCGCGTCCCATCGGCTAAGTTGAGGACGATCTGAACATTATGGGTTTCGGTTTTTTGTCCGCCGGCCGTGACAAAGGGATTCTTCAGTTTGAAGGAGACGGGTTTGATCTCGATGGAGTGAATGATTGGCATAGTCGTCATCCCCCGCGGTTGTCAGCGGGGGATCCATCATGCAGGTAACTTCCGAAATAGATGATTCGATCGCCCACTTGGTCGCCGGATTCTACTTTTTCCAGCGGCCTCCCATACTTTTCTTTAAACGAAATCTTCCTCACCACCATCCCTGTCTGCGGCGCTTCAATGATCATACCCTCGCCGGCATAGATCGCGACATGTGTGATTTTCTTCGGATTCTCTTTCTTGGCGGAAAAAATAAGATCGGCGGGTTTTAGCTCCGCGCGCTTGATCGGCTTGGCCTTCATCCACTGCTCGTGCGCGTCGCGGGGGATGCTTGGTCCTAGGTGCTGGCGGAAAACAAGATGGACTAATCCTGAGCAATCAATTCCTTGTTTGGAAAGGCCTCCCCAAAGATAAGGAGTTTGAGCTAGCGATTCAGCATTTTGAATAACGTCGATAGGAATATCAAGAGTCGCGGGCCAGGGTAAGGGAGGAGACTTTAGTGCTTTACGAAGAACCCACCCCGGATACCCTTCCCATTTGTTGTGATGCGTGAACTCGGGCTGCTCGACGGCTTCAATATTTACCCAAGAGCCGCTCGACTCGTGAATGATCACCTTCTCGCCAAAAAGCACTTGGGTTTCGCGCAAATCGTCGGATGGTTTTTCGCCCAGGGCAATCGGCCGGCTCCAAACGTCAGCGACAGGGACGATGACGACGGCGGATTGCGGTTCTGCGGCCGCCGCAGTTGTGACGGCGCTCAGCAGCAATATAAGCAAGAAGTTCACCTGGAATGTATACCAGTCTTGTTAGTGGTAATCAACCCTTAGGATTGTTGCGGATGTAGTCACGTATACGATTTAAATCGGCGTCGTTGCGAACAATGTGTTCGTAATAATTACGTTGCCATAAACGTCCAAGCCATGCGGTATTCATTTGCCAAAATTGGTGAGTCGTCCAAGATTTGAAACGTTGCATTAAATCGGATAGAGAGAGAAGATCCCGTGTAGGGGCAGGCCCCTGAAGTACTCCCCGGTGTCAAGACATTATCCCGCAGTGTTTAAGATAGAGCCTTCCTTGCCGTTGACGTTCCATCCCGCGTTTTAATTTCTCAATGT
>JAYWEN010000165.1:0-11457 GCA_043779245.1 Elusimicrobiota bacterium
GTTAAGTAAGGTGCTTTGACAATATCAGGGAGCCACGGATGAATCATTTTCTCGTCTTGCGAATCCATCAGGGTCGAGAAGTCGCGGCCTTCGTCAAAGGTCACGGGGTTGTTTAAAACGGGATGCAGACGATCTTCTGGGAAATTCTGAATGTCTTCCAAATTGAATGCGGCGGGGGGATCTAATTTGCCAATCGTCATCTTGTCTTTGCGCTGGCCAATAATCGTCTCCGTGCCCATTTCACCATCTTTGGCTTGCTTGGAAGCCGCTGGAGCCGAGGTCGCGGCCGGAGCGGGTGCATGTTCTGGAGCAGAAGCTGAAGTGACCGCGTGAACGTTCGGGCTGGCTGTGTCCGCGGTAGCAGCAGGCTTTATGGCCGCAGAAGTGCTCTTCTTCGCGGCTTGGGCGACGCCCAAGCCACTCACAAGCGTGAGGGCCGAAAAAACGAGCCCAGTAGCCACTAGGCGAACTTTTGAATCAACAGATCGAACATCCATCATTAACTCTCCTTACGACGACAACGAGAACGTGAAGGTGATAATGCCCCACTGGCTGGAGTCATCGGACGTATTAAAAGTGGCAAAGCGCCATTCTTTCAACGCGTCGAGCGCGAGCTTGTCTAAATCTGGGTAGCCTGTCGTTTTCGTCACGCGCATATTGGAGCGAACTTCGCCTTCCGGAGTCACCGTGAACCAAATGCGCACAGAACCAATAATGCCTTGTTCTTCGGCCCACGCAGGATATTGTGGAATCACGCGGTGCAGAATGGGTCGATTGTTCAAAGGACCCGCAATATCGAATCCTTTTTTACTCTTACCGGCCGTCCGCGAAGTTCCACCTGAGCTGGTTCCGAGCTGAGCGTCTAAGTCCGCCGCCGCACTAGGAATTCCTGCAACACCGCTTCCGATGCCGCTACCACTGCCTCCGCGTCCAGATCCAAATCCACCGCCAAACCCGCCACGTCCGCTACCGTTTCCAGTTCGGTCCTGGAGGACAGAACCTTTGGTCGCACCCGTTGGCGCATTACCCGTACCACCCGTGCCTGAAATCTCAATGGTAGAAGGTCCACCGCCGCCCAAGGCGCTTACGTTACCCGCCGCAATGCCGCCCAAAGGATGAATGCCTACGCGTTTGCCCGCGTCCTGAAGAGAAGGCGCGCTATAACCTAGAGCTTCCTTGGCAGATTTGCTACCCACAGCGATTGGAATGATATTGGCCCCGCCACCTGAGATCTGTTGATCTGTTCCCACTTGGAAGGGAAGATCCTTTGTCCTGATTCCACCGAAGCTTTTGGATTGCAGCGTGGGGCCGGAAGCAGGAATTGAAAAATTCTTAGTCTGTGTTTGAATGGCGTTTGGTGCGCTCGTTGCGGCTAAATCTTCTGATTGCGCCTTGGGTTGAAACATGCTCGCGATCGGTCGCGGCATATTTTTCTCTTGAAGAGCCGGTTGCACAGGAGCCGCCACGCGGTGGGTCAAGGGCTCAGGAGCCACATGCGCGATGTCCTCGGACTTGGGTTTCATGAGCATCTCTTTGAGTGATTCCATGAGGCCCATTTTCTTCGCGGGCTCGGGTTGTTCACCACCGCCGCCTGCAGGAGCTTCGACGATATCAATCGTCACAAAATCGTGGACCGGCTTGTAGTTGCTCTCAAGGAGCACAGGATTCCAAAATAACATTAAGGCATGAATGCCCACAGCCAGCATCATGCACACACTTTCCTGGCGCTTTGTGGACTCGAGATCTGATTCGAGGAACATCATTGTGTTTTATTTACCTTTTCCTGATCTTGTTGGGTCGCAATCGCGATTCGCTGCGCTCCACCCTGTTTAGCCAGTTCCATCACACGCTCGACTTTTCCATAGGCAACGCCTTGGTCGGCGCGGATGATGACAAGAAAATCGGGTTTGTCTTTGAGTTCTTTCTGCAGCGCGGTAATGAGGGTGTTTTCATCGACAGACGCTTCGTTTACGGCCATCTCTCCCTTGGAAGATAAGCTAATGCTGATATTTTTCTCTTTGCTTTCCGCCGTGACGGCTTTAGGCAGCTTCACTTCAAAACCCGGCAGGTTTAAGATTGGAGAGGTTGCCAAGAGAATAATGAGAAGCACGAGCGACACGTCAATCACGGGAATGATGTTAACGCCCGCCAAGGACTCGAATTCTTCTGATTTCGGTTTGTATTTCATTTGCGAGCCTTCTTTAAGAGTGCAATTTTGTCTGCGCCCTGTTGTTTGACCAAATCCAGGACCTGCACAAACCGCCCGTGCTGCACCGCCGGGTCGGCCGTGAAGAGCACCGTCTTGTCGGTTCGATTCCCCAGGGCTTGCGCCAGCCGCGCCGCGAGATCCACATCATCCACCATCTTGACAGAGTTCAGCGACACGCCATTGGGATTGAGTGCCAGAATCAACGGAGGCTCCGGCGCTTTGTTCACGTTCATTTTGGCCGCCGACGCTTTACTGTTTTGCACCTTAATCATTGACTGCATAATCATGGGAGAAAGCACCATGAGGATGATTAAAAGCACAAGCGACAAATCCGCCAACGGAATAACGTTGACTTCGTTGAGCGGAGCGTCGTCGTCGGTAGCTCGAACGTCAGACATAGATTACCGAGACCCCTTTTCACTGCCGGTGTAGACCAAGATAGCGACTTCCTGGCTGAGCAAGTCGTACTGGGTCACGATTGTTTTCACGCGAGCGGTGAAGAAGTTGTAGAGAAGGGCCGAGGTGACGGCCACTCCGATACCTACAGCGGTCGCAATGAGAGCTTCTGCAATACCGGCCGCCACGATCGTGGGTCCGCCGGATCCGGAAAGAGCCAAGTCTCTAAAGGCTCGAATAACGCCGAGTACCGTTCCCAAAAGTCCTAACAAGGGACCGATAAAGGCGAAGGTTCCGAACACAGCCAAATGCTTATTGAGCATGGACTGCAATTTCATGCGATAGAGGGCAAAGATGCTCTCCATCTCTTCGCGGGGGAAGTGAGCGGCATTCAAAGCCACTTCGAGTGAATGCGTAATGAAGCTAGGGTTTTTATTGCAGAGGGCAATGGCCTCTTTAATTTGACCCTGACGAACGCACTGTTTAATCCGCTCAGACAATCCACCTTCCAAGCTGCCTACCTTGATAAACGCCCAAAACCGTTCTAACGCGTACGCCACCATGATGACGGAACAAACCATCAACACCGGGATGACGATACTGATCTTCAAAATCCCCATCAATGTCATATTTTCCATTTACTGTGCTCCTCCTTTAAGCTCTTTCAATTTCTGTTGGGCGAGGAGCACGATCTGTTGATTCTTGCTGGATGCGGCAATGTCGCCATAGATCGTGGCCAGCCCCTGCGTGGATCCTTTTCCTTCAATCATCTTCGCCAGTTCCAACAATCCGGCGATACGAAATTCGTTGTCACGAGGTCCGATGGACAGAAGCTTTTGGAAGGCCGACTGCGCCTGTGCTTCTTCGTGTAGGTTCTCATAAGCCTCGCCGATGTGATATTGCGCTTCGGCGCGTTCGGCGGTACCCGATGGGACCTGCTCAAATTCGTTGATGGCTTCTTTGTAATTTCCCTTCGTGGCTTTCAAGTTGCCGATTTGCAGGCGAACGAAAGTGGCTTTGGCATCTCCAGGGTAAAGGAGCAAATAATTCTGGTAGGACTTAGCCGCTTCATCAAGGCGGAAGGCCTTCTTGTAGCAGAGAGCGACATTGAGGGCCGAATCTTTCGCCAAGGGATTTTGAGGGTACCGTTTCACGAACTCATCGAAACCGATAGCCGCTTTTTCGTAATCCTTTTTGTTAAAGAAGCTCACGCCCACTTGGAACATGGCCTGCGGCACCATCTTGTCATTCGGATAATTAATGTAGAAGCTCTTGTAGGCACCCGCCGCCTGATCCATATCGTTCAAGAAGAAATAACACTCAGCGTTGTAGAAATAGGCTTGACCCGCATATTCGTCGTTCGGATAAGAAAGCATGATGCGCTGGAAATATTTTTGAGCGGCTGCGTAGTCCTTCTTGTTGAAGAGACCGGCGCCGCGTTCCCAAAGAATGGCTGAAGCTGTGCCTGAGCCTTGGCACGATCGCAAGAGATCGCTTAACTCTGCCGAATGCAAGCTACTCGACGCACCGGCCTGACCTTGATACGCAGACAAAAGGTTTTCGCACACACCGCGGATGCGATCATCAGCAGGATAGCTATTCTTAAATGCAGAGAATTGTTGATAGGCACCGCGCAGATCGCCCTTGTTGTAATAACACTGGATGATCTGGAATTGCGCTTCCTGGGCTTCAGGGGTGTTCGGATAGTTGGCCGCGAGCGATTGATAGGCGGCCACCGCTTGATCAAATTGTCCTAAACCAAATCGCGTTTGACCGGTTTTCAAATAGGCTTGAGACCGCAAAGGGGAAAAGCGGTATCCGTCGATCACCTGTTTCCAGCGCGTGACCGCTTCGGTGTAATACTGTTGGTTGTACATCGCCATTCCGCCATCGAAAAGGGCCTCAGCGACCCGAACCGAAGCCGAGGATTCCTGGACATAGGCATCAAATTGATTGAGGGCGGTGTCATAATTCTTTTGGTTGAAAAGGATCTTACCGAGTTGCAGTTTCGAGTCGGAAGAGACGGCCGTGTTGTTTAATTCTTGGCCGCGTTGAATGGCTTGCTGCATATAAATTTTGGCTTTGTCGTATTTCTCCGGGCCCTGGGCCGCCATGCTCGCCGCGAGTCCTTCGAGCGCGTAGGGGATCATTTGATGATCAGGAGCCAGTTCCACAAAGCGGCTGTAAGTGTCCTCGGCATGTTTGTAGTCGCCGATTGAATAATAACCTTCAGCAATCCAAAACAAGGTATTTTTCCGCCAAGAGTCCGACTTGATCTCTTCTTGGCGCAGCAGATTTTCATTCAAATGGTTGAGAGCGCTGACGATGCGCGACGATTCGTTGGCGCGGTGCAGGCTGAGCGTCATTAAATACACCGCTTTACCGGCGGCTGGGCTTTGGGGGAAAAGATCAACGAGCGTTTGATAGGCATCAATCGCTTTGTCGGTATTGTTCGTTTGATCAAACGCCACGCCTTGCAGGAGCAGCGCATAACCAGTCAGAGGATTCTTCGGATACTTGTGGAAAAATTTATCGGTGAGCTTGATGACTTCGTGATAACTGCCCAGCGCCATGTAAGCCCAAATGACTCGGAATTGCGCTTCGGGAGCGAGCTGTTCTTGCGGAATGGATCGTGGCGCCGGGGCCACACCTTTACCGCCGGAAGCAAAGCGTCCTTCGTCGCGAATCGTACGGTTCCAATCGCGTTCGTAAACAGGAATCGTGGCGATCAAATAAAGCCAGTCGGTGCGCAACGGGTGATTGGGGAAATCTTTCAACAGATTCTGGAGCGTGAGTTCGCAGCGGGTGTAATTCTTCTTCTGGAAATCAATGCAGGAGAGGCGGTACAGCGCTAGTACACGAAGGTTTTGTGGTGCATCCCGCCGACTCACTGGACCAAAGAATGTCATCGCTAAATCGTAGTCGCGAGTTTGATAGATGGCTTCGCCGATCAGAATGCGAGCGCGGTCAACCCACGTTCCTTTCTTGGCCTTCGAAAGGAGGCTTTGGTAGGAAGACACGGCCTTGGCAATGTCTTTCATTTGGCAGAAACAGGCGATCGAATAGTATAGGGAAGGAATGCTGTCAGAATGACGTTGGAAATGGGTGGCGGCGTCCAAATAGGCGCCTTTCTCAAAAGAAAGAAGGCCTGCCAAAATATCTACCTTCAGGAGGCGCGAATAGACCGGGTTAACCGTCAAGATATTTTTATAAGCATCTTCGGCGCGATCAATTTTCGCGGTGGCCAAATACGCGCGAGCAAGGGTGTACCAGCCTTCGGCGGCGAGAAATTTGTTGCTAGAGCTCGCGACATCACGGCCGGCAATCAAGGCGCTAGCTGGTTCGCCATTCATCAAATAGGTTTGAGCAAGTCTCAACCGCGCGTTTTCAGAGAGGAATGCGTACTTCTTGCCCTTGGACGTAACAGATTCATAATTGCGAATAGCATCGTCATACCGTTTTTCGTGATACAGAACTTCACCGGTTGTGTAAGCGGTTCCTAAGGCTCGATAGTCACTTTCGAATTGTTCGGAGATGGGTTTGAAAACGTCGATCAAGGCGTCTTCTTTTCCGCTGCGCAGATCGGCCGTATGGGTAAAAACCTTCTTGTCCTGGGCCATGAGACCCACGTTTACCGACGAGGACCAGGCCACAACTGCGACGATACTTAGGCGCAATAAACGATTATTTTCAATAAATGTTAACGACTTATTCATGTTAGATTGATTTTAAGCGGTGATCTCGATGCGTGTTTGACCCCATTTTTATTCCTCGCCAGTTTAACAGAGGCATTTGTGGCGGTCAAGGGGAAATATCCCCCGCGCAACAGCCACCTCTACCTGAATACCTTACCGGTTTCAAGTTACGGGAACATGACGTTTGTGTTAATTGCATGTTAATTCGCATGGTTCGTTTGACACCTGCTTCCCGTCGAAGTTTCATGATCCCTGCTAAATTGCCTTATAAAGGAAGGTCCTGCTACAATAACGACCTTATGTCGAAGAAATCCTATCGCGTTGCTATTGTCGGCGCTACCGGCGCCGTCGGTGTCGAGTTTATTCGCTGTCTCGAGGAGCGCCATTTTCCAATTTCCGAACTGGTTTTACTCGCCTCGATGCGTTCCGCAGGACGAGCCATGGTATTTCGGGGAATGGCTATTACAGTCCAAGAACTCACCGAAAACAGTTTCAAAGGAGTCGATATCGCGTTTTTCAGCGCGGGGGGCTCGATCTCGAAAGAGTTTGGACCGCTCGCTGCCAAACAGGGCTGCGTTGTTGTCGACAATTCGTCGGCATTTCGAATGGACCCCACGGTGCCGCTCATCATCCCCGAAATCAATCCGGAGGCGATGTCTGGTCACAAAAATATCATCGCCAATCCGAATTGCTCCACGATCATTGGTATTACACCCCTATGGCCTATCCATCAGAAGAATCGGATCTTACGGTTGATCGTCTCAACCTATCAAGCCGCCTCGGGTGCGGGTGCCGCGGCGATGACGGAGCTGATCGAGTCGACGCGCGCGCATTTGGACCAGAAGCCTTTTCAAAATACTGTCCTGCCTCATCCCTATGCGTTTAATTTATTCAGTCACAATTCCAAAGTGGATGTGGCGAGCGGCTATAACGAAGAAGAAATAAAAATGGTGAATGAAACCAAAAAGATTTTTGGCGATTCGGCGATTCGAATTAGCGCGACCTGTGTCCGCGTGCCTGTGCTGCGTGCCCATTCCGAAGCTCTGACGATCGAATGTGAGCGTCCCATTACTCCCAGCGAAGTACGGGCCATTTTAAAAACCGCTCCGGGTGTAAAAATTGTCGATGATGTGGAGAAGAATTATTTTCCCATGCCCAAAGATGCATCGGGCCAAGGGGACGTACTGGTCGGAAGAATCCGCCAAGATACGAGCGACCCGAGCGGCAAATCGATTGTCCTCTTCGTCGCGGGCGACCAGCTCCTCAAAGGCGCCGCCCTCAATGCCGTCCAAATCGCCGAAGTCATGATAGAAAAGGGCTACCTCTGAAACGACTTATCGTAAACGCCGACGACTTCGGTCGTTCCTCTCCAATCAATCAGGGTATTCTCGAAGCGCATCGAACAGGCGTGGTCACAAGTGCGAGCTTAATGACGGACCGCGAGGGATTTGAGGAAGCCGTTGGCATGGCCAAAGAAACTCCTACGCTCGGAATAGGATTGCATCTAGACCTGGATTCTTTCTTCAACGTGGAGCACGGGGTAGGGCGACTGCTCTCTTACAAAGACCCCAGCCTCCCGCTTGACGCCATCGCTAAAGAGACCGAACGGCAAATTCTGAAAATTTTATCGACGGGGCTGCCAGTCCATCATGTGGACGGCCATCATCATTCGCACCTGCGTCCAGAACTGATCGCTACTGTGGCTGCCCTGACCGCCAAACATAAAATCAAAGTGCTGCGCTATTTCGACGGATTTTATAAGGGCCTCTATCCGAATCTTCCGACGGCGTGGGTTCGCGATATGATTACTCGCTTTGGCCTTCGCTGCACGGATACCTTTTTTGCCGGATGGGAACCTGTCGCCTCCAGTTTACCAGGGTACGACTATTTGGATCTCTCAAAATCCTTTGAAACGGCCGAACTCATGGTCCATCCGGGTAAGGCTGAATCCTGGCGCGAAAGAGAGTTGTGCCATTGCACGTCGTCGAATATTCGCGACGCCCTCCGAAACCAAAAAGTTGAATTAATAAATTTTGCACAGCTTTCCTAGGGCTTGGTGGATTTGATAAGTTAGCTCTATGGAAATCGTCGCCCAAAAGCAAGACATCACGCAGATTCAAGCCGATGCTGTCGTTAATCCTGCAAACTCAACGGGTGAAATGGGCGGGGGCGTGGCGGGCGTGCTGCGAAATGCGGGAGGAGTCGAAATAGAGCAAGAAGCGATGTCCAAAGCGCCGATCCCCATAGGCCAAGCCATTTATACGACCGCCGGGAAGCTTCCTTATAAATATGTCATTCACTCTCCGACGATGGAAAAACAGGGCGGCTCCACATCCATCGAAAAGATTCGAAAGGCAACCCTTGCTGCTCTTATTTGTGCAGACAGTTACGGCGTCAAAATTTTAGCCATGCCGGGAATGGGCACAGGCGTGGGGGGAATTTCAGCCAACTCGGCAGCCGAAGTGATGATCGAAACAATGCGAATTTACGAAAGTGCAAGCATCCGAAAAGTGATTTTGGTTGACCTAAATCCGGAGATGGTGCAGGCCTTTCAGTCCGCACTTCGTGCCGAGAGATCGTAAATGGGAACGTTAACCGAAAGTTTTGCAAATCTGTCGGAGTATCTTGCCGCGCAAGGGAAAAAGGCGTCCGCGTCGAATTCGCTTGCTGAGCTTTGGCTCACCAAAGTTTTAAAACCTCTCCTGCCATCGGGAATTCGCTGCGGCATGGGCACAATTACTGATATCAAAGATCGTCAGGTAGGGCCAATCGATATCGTGGCCTCCGTGGATAGTTTTCCAGCATTTAGTGAAGGCCAGGCCACCACCTACTTGGCCGATGGTGTCGTGTTCTGCCTTCAAGTTCGCGACTGGGCGCATGACGATTTAACACATTTTGGTGACATGGCCGCACATGTGAAAAAATTAGAACGCAAAAAAAAGACGCCGATCCCTTGCTTGGCTGTCGGATTTGATCTTTTGCCGCTCGCTGAACTCACGCAATACCTTAATGGAAAATCCGGCCAAGCCATCGATGGAATTTTTTCTTTAGGTCACCATACACTCATCCGTAATTCGCTAGGGTGGTACGGGGATCCCAAGAAGGTCCCTTTTGTCTCCGAGCATCCCGGCCCCGAAGCGATGAAAGCGTTCACATTTTTTCTGCTCCAGTTGTCCCAGACCGCCTTGGGACAATCGTTCGGACTTGCCGACTACCAGCACCTCTGATGACCCGTCGCGCCTCGTCCTTGTGGTGCCGATGCTTATCAATTCTTGCTCTATGTGTTTTCATTTTGGGTTTTCATTCAAATGTTCTATTGGCTGAGTGGCTGCCCTCCGCGCATGACGTGTTTCAACCCTTACAAGCCGATCCGCGTGAGCTGCAATACGCGTTGCGCGCGGTTCTCCCTGTGGGACACCGAACGGTGGGCGAAGCGGCAATGGGCGATTATCTCGGACTGTATCGATGGGATTTAGGCGAGGAAAAAAGTTTTCAGTTGAGCGCGGGAGGAGGCGTCTTCGGCCGATTTGATCTTTCTCAGAAGACCAACGATTTACAGACGACCGATTTCTACGGTAATCTTCCGTTTGATTTCCGTGCCGGCGATTGGTCCACCCGCTTCATGATTTATCACACGAGCGCGCACCTGGGGGACGACTATCTCAAGCGAGCCGGCCGCGTGACTGAAAAACATGCGTGGGACAATATTAAATGGCTTTTATCTTACGACGTCGCGCCGCGGCTGCGACTCTACAGCGGATACACATACGTGTTTCGAACACTTCCTGGAGGCATTGGGCGCCATGCGATACAGGGTGGGTTTGAACTGAAAACAAAATGGATGGCACAAGATCATTTGCAGTATTACTGGGCTAACGATTTCCAAGCCTGGGAACGAGCCCGTTGGAATCCCATGGTTAATTCCCAGATCGGATTCACCATGGCTAAAAAAGCGGGGGATTCTCGAGCGGTTTCCATTTTTATCGAATACGAGGCCGGTCGCTCCCCGCAAGGACAGTTTTATCTTCAGAAGGAAGCCCGGTGGAATTTAGGGATTCAATTCCATTTGACCTAATACCTTAGAAAACGATAATTCTCGTTGACCGCGCTCCAGTGGTTCGACTATAATACCTCCTCAATGAAATCCACATACTTTCCAGAAAAGAAAGACAAGCCCAACCGTCTATGGCATATCGTTGATGCTAAAGGTCAGGTTTTGGGACGCTTAGCCACCCGTGTGGCGACCCTTTTGCGCGGTAAAGGTAAAGTGACCTTTACTCCTTATCTCGACGAAGGTGACTTCGTTATTGTGATCAATGCGGCCGAGGTTAAGCTCACCGGCAAAAAGCTCGAGCAAAAAGTCGCCTTTAGTCATTCGATGTATCCGGGCGGCTTGAAATTAGTTCCTTATAGTCGTTTGATGCAGGAAAAGCCCGAATTCGCCATTGAAAAGGCCGTCAGCGCGATGCTTTCCAAAAGCAAACTGCGTGCCAAAATGATGACCCGTCTAAAAGTGTATCGTGACGGCACGCACCCGCACTCAGCTCAGCAACCTCAAGTTTACGCCCTCTCTTAAAATTTATGGCAACCATCAATATCGTTTATCCAGTTTGGGCCACAGGCCGACGTAAAAACGCCACCGCTCGCGTCCGACTTTTACCGGGCACGGGAAAGTTCTCCATTAACAAGAAGAGTGTAGAAGACTATTTCGGCGGACATCTTCGCTCGAAATGGGTGGTCATGCGTCCTTTCGACGTCGCCAAAGTCGGCAAGCAGTACGACATTTGGGTTGACGTTCTGGGCGGTGGAGTTCATGGTCAAGCCGGAGCGATTGCTCATGGTGTGGCGCGCGCATTCTCTAAGATTGAAAACCCCCTTCGGGTTGCCATGCGAAAAGAGGGTCTTCTGACCCGCGATTCGCGAATGGTTGAACGAAAGAAACCAGGCCGACCCAAAGCCCGAAAACGCTTCCAATATTCAAAGCGTTAGTTTTTCCTCGTCAATACAACGTCTTTTCACAGAAAACCCCGCTAATTCGCGGGGTTTTCTTATTTTGGCCCTCCAAAAATAGCCATTGACAGTAAAAATTAAATCTGTTAGAAACGGCGAGTAAGAGTACGTAAAATCGCGGCGTTTTTGACTAGGCTATTTAAGTTT
>JAYWEN010000166.1:0-2409 GCA_043779245.1 Elusimicrobiota bacterium
CAATCGAGTGGTCGACTTAGTCGCCTATATCGCGGCCAAGAGCGGCGCTGCCTTAGCGTCTCGCTAACATCGCTTAGATCTCGATGCCCACTAGCACCATCCCACGCATTTCCAAACGAACGGTAGAAGACCTCCCGGTCCAGGGCAAACGTGTCCTGGTCCGGGTAGATTACAACGTTCCTTTGAATGAACAGGGTGCAATTACTGACGACACACGCATCAAAGAAACCCTCCCGACTCTGAATTATCTGCTGGAAAAGGGTGCATCACTTGTGTTGTGCGCCCATCTTGGCAGACCCAAAGGTCAGCCGAATCCCAAGTACAGCCTGAAGCCTGTCGCAAAGCGACTCGAAGAATTACTTCGCAAGCCAGTCATCATGGCCCCCGATTGCGTTGGGCTCGAGGTAGAAAAGCTGGCCCACGATCTTCCGGCCGGTGGCATTCTTCTTCTTGAGAACCTACGATTTCATGCCGAAGAAGAAGCCAACGACCCCGCGTTTGCTCAACAGCTCGCCTCCTTAGCCGATGTGTTTGTTCAAGACGCGTTTGGCGCAGTCCACCGGGCTCATGCTTCGACGTCTGGTGTCGCAGCGCTTATGCCAAGTGCCGCTGGGCTCCTCCTATCAAAAGAAGTTTTTTTCCTAAGCAAAGCGATGGAAAATCCAGAACGTCCCTTTATCGCGATTCTCGGGGGCGCCAAGGTCTCAGACAAGATCGAAGTGATAGAAAGCTTGCTCTCAAAAGTAAACGCTCTCGTGATTGGGGGCGCTATGGCGTATACGTTTTTGAAAGCTCAGGGCGTTGAAATCGGAAACTCTCGTGTAGAAGCCGATAAAGTCGATTTAGCGAAGTCCCTCCTCAAGAAGGCGCAGGATCTACATATCCAAGTGTTTCTACCCCAGGACCATATCGTTGTCGATCAAGTCGATCCTAAAGCGGCTTCTCAGGTGACAGCAGACCGGTCCATTCCGGTTGGCAAAATCGCTGTAGATATTGGACCGCACACCATAAAGTCACTGATGCCGCTGTTAGAAAAAGCGAAGACGATCATTTGGAATGGTCCCATGGGTATTTTTGAAATGCCAGCTTTTGCCGCGGGCACCTTAGGAGTTGCGAAAGCCTTGGCCGAAGCGACAAAGCATGGTGCCATGACCATCGTAGGGGGGGGAGATTCCGTCGCCGCCGTAAAACAAGCAGGCTTGGCAGGCGATCTTTCACATATTTCCACAGGGGGCGGCGCCTCGCTCGAATTTCTCGAAGGAAAAACCCTGCCCGGTATTGCCGCTCTTCCCAACGCTTAATCTATGAACGGAAAACTTATCCTTGTGCGCCACGGCCAATCCCAATGGAATTTAGAAAATCGCTTCACAGGCTGGGTGGACGTTCCGCTTTCGGAAAAAGGCCGCCAGGAAGCGATCGATGCGGGAAAAAGCCTTAAAGGTTCGCATGTGGACTCGGCCTTCACCTCGAACCTTCAACGTGCTCAGAACACCCTCAAGCTTATTTTAGAGCAGATCGGGCAAACAAACGTCCCTGTCATTAAAGATCAAGCTCTGAATGAGCGTCATTATGGAGCTCTTCAAGGTTTGAACAAAAATGAAACCGCCACTAAATATGGCGACGACCAGGTACTCATCTGGCGCCGGAGCTACGACGTTCCGCCTCCGGTCGAAAAAACGGATCTCAACCCCGAAGGCATCAGTGAAAGTCTCAAAGATACCGCTGCGCGGACGCTGCCCTATTTCCATTCAAAGATTTTGCCTCTCGTAAAGGCGGGGAAAACCGTTTTGGTGGCCGCGCATGGCAATTCGTTGCGATCGATCGTGATGGATTTGGAACACATGACCAAGGAACAAGTTCTCGAACTCAATATCCCCACAGGAAGTCCCATGACGTACGAGATCGATGCCACAGGTAAGGTCGTTTCGCATAATCGCCAGCCGGTAAGCGCGAGCTAAGGAGCCCTCATGTATAGTCTTTTTGTTTTTATCCACATTCTTGTTTGCGTCGGACTCATTTTAGTCGTTCTTTTCCAGGCCGGAAAGGGCGCTGGGCTCGGAAATCTTTTCGGCGGAGGCGGCGGGGGAGATCAATTGTTTTCGGCGCCTTCAGGAACGGCCTTCATAAAGAAAATCACAACCGGAATGGCAATAGTCTTTATCATCACTTCCGTAACTTTGACAATTTTATCGTCGAACCGTCACCATCGATCGCTGTTAGAAAGTCTGCCAGCAGGTATGGGGCAGAATGCTCCTGTCGGGCCCTAGCGCACTGCCATTACGCTTTGACGCCTTAACGTTTTGGGGCGGTAGCGAAGCGGTTTAACGTAGCGTTCTGCCAAACGAAAGACCGACAAAATTTGCCGCACGTTCTCCACGACATCTGTTCTCTCACCTAGCCACAAAACAT
>JAYWEN010000167.1:0-3643 GCA_043779245.1 Elusimicrobiota bacterium
GAATCAAGTAGAGCGTACGCGATTCCATTTCTTCCAGCACTAAATTGACCGCTGCAAATACCGTACTCAAGAAAGCAATCATTTCAATCGAAGCCAATCCCAAATCTGAGATCATACGCACGCGTTGCTCGCCTCCAAGGGTCCCTAGGAGCAACGTCGAAAGAATGAGTATGCCGGAAAATAGCACCAAGACGTACCAGATTTTGTTGCGGAGGATTTCGATGAAGGTATAGCGTGCAATCCCGAAAATCTTACGCATGGATTGTGCTCAGGAAAAGCTGTTCCAGATCGCCTTCACGGCCCGTCCACTCTCTACGTTCAATAATGCGGGCGAGTCGTCCTTGATGGATAATGGCTACACGATGACACAGTTTTTCTGCTTCGGAGATGATGTGTGACGAAAAGAAAATGGTCTTGCCATCTTGGTTGAGTTCGGCCAAGAGTTGGCGCATCTCCTTGAGTCCTAAAGGATCCAGACCGCTCACGGGTTCGTCGAGCACAAGGAGATCGGGATCATGGAGCATCGCCTGCGCCAGGCCAGCCCGTTGAAGCATCCCTTTGGAGAATTCCCCGAGTCGCTTTTTCTGGTGAGGCGCGAGCCCGACTTGCGCGATCACTTTGGGAGCACGGTCCTTCAATTGAGACGCCGGCAAATCCGAAAGAGTCGCATAAAGACTCAAGAGCTCTCCGACAGTGAGGTATTTGTAAAAGGTGGGCAATTCCGGAAGATACCCGATTTTGTTCATGATGTGTAGGTTCGGAAGAGGCTGGCCGAAGAGGCTGACACGGCCTGTCGTGGGAAACAAAAGTCCCAATAAAAGTTTGATGGTCGTCGTTTTGCCAGCGCCGTTGAGTCCTAAGAGACCAAAGACTTCCCCTTGCTTGATGGCGAGTGTAATGTGATCAACGCCAGGTGTGACGGTGAGTTTACCCAAATGGCGACGACGGTAAACTTTCGTGACGTTATCGAGATGGGCAGCTATGGCCTCGACCATAATTAAAGTTTAACGCTTTTGACCTGTGTAATTCCAGGGAATTCCCGCAGTTGCTTCAGCACATTCTCCGGAACCACTTCATCGACATTGACGACAGTAATCGCTTCTCCGCCAGTGGGCTTGCGTCCCACCTGCATCCCGGCAATATTGATTCCGCTTTTTCCAAGAAGAGTTCCGACGTGTCCTATGAAGCCCGGTTTATCTTCGTTCGTGTAGATAACCATCGTTCCCTCTGGAATGACGTCTACAGAAAGGCCATCGATCGCGACAATGCGGGGATTGCTCTTCCCCAAAATAGTCCCTGATACCGAAAATTTCTGATCGCCCACCGATACTTTCAACGTGATGAGGCTCGTATAGTCGGCGGCCTGACTGGTTTTAATCTCTGACCATTTGAGTCCCCGTTCTTTCGCCAGATGAGGCGCATTCACGACATTCACTTCGCTTCCTAAAATGGGCGTCAGGAAACCTTTCAGCGTCGCCAGCGTGAGCGGTGTCGTATTTTTCTGGCTAATGTCGCCCGCATATTCGATTTGCAGATCCTTAAACGCGCCTTCAGCGAACTGTGTGACAAACTTTCCGAGCTTTTCACAAAGCAACAGATACGGTTCCAGCTCTTTGAATTGTTCGGCATCCAGCGCGGGAAGATTGACCGCATTTCTCACGGCGCCGGTCAGGAAATAATCACGGAGTGTTTCCGCCAGTTCTTGGGCTACTTTCACTTGGGCTTCTTCGGTCGACGCCCCTAAATGCGGAGTGACGATGACGTTGGTTAAGGCTAAAAGTGGATTGTCTTTCTTCGGAGGCTCTTCTTCGAACACATCGATCGCGGCGCCTTTCACATGGCCTGATTGAATGGCGTCGGCAAGTGCCGCCTCATCAATAATTCCGCCGCGCGCGCAATTGATAAGCCGAACTCCCGGCTTTAGTTTCTGGAGCGTCGTCGCGTTAAACATATGTTTAGTGCTGTCGTTCATGGGAACATGGACCGTGATGTAGTCGGCTTGCGCGTAGATTTCTTCCAAGGTGCAAAGTTTGATATTAAAGTTCTTCGCGTATTCTTCAGACGCATAAGGGTCATACCCGAGAACCGGCATGCCAAAGCTCTGACAACGCTTGGCGACTTCTCGACCAATACGCCCCAGCCCAACGAGTCCTAGCACTTTCCCTTGAAGTTCCGTCCCAGTGAATTGAGACCGTTTCCATTCTCCTGCTTTGAGACTGGCATTGGCTTGAGGGATATTTCGTGAAAGAGCCAAGAGCATCGCCACCGTATGTTCGGCCGCCGAGATGGTGTTTCCTCCCGGAACGTTGACCACGATAACGCCCTGCCGGCTAGCGGCGGTCACATCGATATTGTCTACGCCTACACCCGCTCGTCCGACAATCTTTACCTTTTTAGCCGCTGCCAAAACTTCCGCACTGATCTTGGTTTCGCTGCGCACCACGATGGCATCCACATCGGCCACGGCTTTCTTCAGGTCCTCTAGCGAGAGCTTCGATCGCTCTTCAACGTTAAAATGACCATTTTGGTTTTGAAAAACGCTTAAACCTGATTCGCTGATAGGGTCGGCGATGAGGATCTTAAACATGGGCTAGTTCCTTCGCCAATTTGGAGTGGGTTAAAAATGAAAGCTCAGCGGCGGCGACGCCTTTGCCCAGCTCAACCTTATATCCCAATTGATGAAGCATCATCTCCAGCGCTGAGATTCCGATGATGACGTCAAAGCGTTCCATATAACCCATATGCGCGAGCCGGATGATCTTTCCGACCATCGTGCCTTGACCGCCGGCGATCGAGACGCCGTATTCTTCACGCATCTTCTTCACGATGGCCTTACCGTCCACGCCATCCGGGACGACAATCGACGTGAGGACGTTGCAGGGCACCTTGGCGAATAGCTTCAAGCCCAACGCTTTCACAGCAGCGCGGGTCGCGTTCGCGAGCCAGGTGTGACGCGCGAACACATTTTCAATGCCTTCCTGTTTGATCTGGCGAAGAGCCTCGGCTTGCCCCACGATGACGGTGACGGGGGGAGTAAACGGAGTTTGGTTTTCACTGACCGACTTCTTCATCTTGCGCCAATCGAAATAAAAACGCGGACTCTTGGACGCTTCAACAAGCGGCCAGGCTTTCGGGGACACGGCTAGCATTCCCAGGCCTGGCGACGTCATAAGACCCTTCTGGGACCCTGTGCAGACCACATCGATGTTCCAGGCGTCCGTTCGAAGTTCTTGTCCGACGAGGCCGGAAACGGAATCCACGACGAGGACCGCAGGGGTCTTAACCACAATTCTTCCGATAGCCTGGATATCGTTAACGACGCCCGTAGAAGTCTCTGTATGAGTCGTGAAAACAGCTTTAATCAGGGGATTGCTCTTGAGAGCCTCCTCGATTTTGGCCGGCACGACAACCTCACCATCAGGCTCACGGAGAATTATTGTTTTAACGCCGTAGATATCAAGAATTTTGGCAAAGCGATCGCCGAACCAACCTGTTGAGGCGACAAGGGCTGTGTCACCCGGAGAAAGAAGGTTGCATACAGCGGATTCCAGCGCACCGGTCCCTGATGAGGCTGTGACAAAGACCGCATTTTTTGTTTGAAAAACATATTTGAGATTCTCGATGACTTCCTGGAATATGGCGG
>JAYWEN010000168.1:0-12831 GCA_043779245.1 Elusimicrobiota bacterium
TTTACGTTCGGCTGACTTTTTCGACGCTGAAAAGTATCCAACCATGACATTTAAAAGCACGAGCGCCAAAAGCCTCGGGGCAGGAAAGCTTCAAATCTCGGGGAATTTGACGATGCACGGCGTTACCAAGCCCGTCGTTCTCGAGGTTCAGGGCGGCGACGTGATCAAGGATCCGTTTGGCACGGGCCAGCGCACCGGCTTCAGCGCCACAACTACTGTGAACCGTAAAGACTATGGGATTATTTGGAATAAAACCATGGACAACGGCAGCGTGATGCTGGGCGAAGACATCAAGATTTCGCTCGAAGTCGAAGGCGTTTCTAAGAAGTAACTGTTTTCAAAGAGATTCGTAAAAAAAGGACAACGGCTTAAAACCGTTGTCCTTTTTTTATCGATTCGTGAGCGAAAAAGTAAATGTAATGATGCCCCACTGATGCGTTTCATCTACAAAGTCCACGGCAGAGAACCTCCAACGTCGGAGCGCGTCGATGGTAAGCTGATCAAGTTCAGGGTATCCGCTGGTTTTCTGGATTTTAATATTCGAGCGAACTTGCCCTTGACTGGTCACCGTGAAGTAGAGTTTGACCGATGCCATGATTCCTTGTTCTTCAGCCCAGGCCGGGTACTCTGGAATAGTACGCGCCATCACCAACCGTCCAGCGAGGGGGCCGTCTATTTTCGGACCGGTTAATGCGCTTTCTCCGTCTTGGCGCGCGTATGTATCGGTGTGTAAATCAGCCTCTACGGGTATGAGTAGGGCCGACCTTCCGCTGCCCATTATGGCACTGCCATAACCTCCTAAGTCTCGCGACTTTAGTCCTGGTGTGTTTCCAGAAATCCCATATTTCTGATGAGAATCCACGAGCACGGGTTTTGAAATTCCCCTTTCTATTGGTCCCTTCGTAAGACTTATGGGAATTGAGGTGGGATCAGAAACGGCGAGCTGTTCTGTTTGGAATGGAGGTTTAATGAATGTGCGTCCGGGAAACGGATGGGACACCAACGAAGGGCGCGTCGTCGCGGCAGAAAAAACTGGGGCTGGCGGGCGTTTTAGTTCATCAACGGTATGAGAGCGATTTATTTTCGAGAGCGGAAGACTCAGGGAATTTCCCATTCCGGTCTTTGGTCGTCCCGCCGGAAATTCATACCCGGTATCCACTATGACGATGGGAGTAAGGGGATCCACGCGCCATGTCCTTGCGTTATTCAAGAATGTAGGATTCCAAAACAGCAAGAGTGCATGAAGTCCCGCCGCCACAGTTATATAACGAACATCCTTTCCGTCCTCGTGTGATGTCTCAAAGCTTCTAATGTCCATAGGAGGACCTCCTTAGTGCTCCTTTGGACACCGCTCGAGTGAGTTTGTTCCATCACTCCACCGCTCAATTATCTTGCAATCGATTTCGCCTCAGAATTAGGCTCAAATTCAATCGTGGCAATTCCCCATTTATCCCCTTGTTCGGAACTTGGCGCATAGGTCCATTGCTTAACGGCATTGATCGCGAGTTGATCCAAGGCCGGATATCCCGTCGTTTTGGTGATACGGAGGCTAGGATTTACGTGGCCTTGAAGATCGATGGCATAATAAATCCGAGCGGAAGCCCTTATTCCTTTTTCTCCAGCCCAGGCAGGATAAACGGGTAGGACTTTACTCAGGAGGGGTCGACCAGCAAGGGGCCCCGATATCTCAAAACCTTTTGTCCGACCATGAGAAGAATTGCCAGACCCCTGCAAAGATCCCGTTTTGTCATTTAACGAAAATGGAATATCTTTTGCTCTAATTCCGCCGAAGGTTCTGCTCTGCAGAACAGGTTTAGAAGGAGTCGAATATTCGCTGCTCGCCTTCATCGAGAATTCACTAAGAGCCATTGTTACGTGGGTTCGAGGATGATCTTTTGTCGTTAAAGTAACTAAAATAAAAAGAGCGACTCCAGCCAGGACGGGGCCGGAAACCGTCCACTTCCATGTCTTGCGACTTAAAGAGAACCGGTTTTCCTTGCGGTTTCTTAATTCATAAAGGATATCTTCCTTTAAAGTTGTCGGAATCGGAGAGGTCTTCAACGATTTTAAATCGCGCAGCAGCCGTTCTTCTCTGATATCACTCATAACTATCTCCCTCCCCGTAAAGTTGTTTCAGTTTTTCTCGTGTGCGGGATAGACGGGACTTTACCGTGCCTAAGGGGATATCCAGCCAAGCCGCTATCTCTTCATACGACCGTTCTTCAATTTCGCGCATCACGATAATGGCCCGATCTTGAGGATCCAACCGCGCTAAAGCGGCGGAGAGCTTTTGCTTTTGATCCTCTATTTCTACTCCCGCATCCAATGGCGATTCATCCGCTTGAGGCTCGGACGTCCAATAAAAATGCCAGAAGGATCGCCGCTGCTTGGAGCGGAGATGGTTCTTCCATGTGTTGACGCATATCCTGTAGAGCCATGTTCCGGTATCAGCTTCTTTTCGAAAATCATCCCAATGCTCAATGGCTTTGACGAACGTTTCCTGCGTGATATCCGCCGCTTCATCGCGATTACAGGAAAGGCGAAACGCGAGAGCAAAAATTTTCTCGCCCCATTTTTTCAGGAGAAGATCGAGATCCTGTTCGCCTCCCATTCTTTTAGACACTGAGCCAGAGAAAAAGATCCCTGCTCATTCGCCCCAATCCCGTCCGGAGACGCGGCGATTCTGTTTTTTCTCGGACTGATGGTGTTTGGCGTCGAGCATTTTTTCTTTGGCGCGGCGGGAGCGGCGGCGTTTCTGACGGCGGATTTTTTCGACGGCTTGCTGCACGGCGGTTTTCTTGTGAAGGATTCGCGATTCAATAAGATCGGCCAAACGCCGACGGGCGAGAAACCGGTTCATGGCCTGAGACCGTTCGTCCTGACACTTCACCTGAAGGCCCGTTGGCCGGTGAAAGAGCTGTACGCAGCTGGATGTTTTGTTCACATGCTGGCCGCCGGCTCCACCCGAACGTACGAACGATTCTTCGATATCACTTTCAAAGAGCCCAAGTGCTTTCATGCGCGCCTGCAAAGCCGCTTCTTTTTGGGCGGAAATCATGAGGGCGACCTCCGTAATTCGGGTTTTCGAATAAAGTCCTTAAGTGGAACCGCCTCCACGCGGTCTGTTATGGAGTAGCGCTTCTCACCTGGATAAATGACGGTGAGCGATTCCAGGTCTAAATCATCGAGGGCAATACGCATGGATGATGTTAATTTCGGCGCATCGACATGCTTGCATTCCACACCTACTTTTTTACCGCCCTTAATAAGGAGAAGATCGAGCTGCGCACCGTTATGTGTTCCCCAGAAATAAGCCTGATCGGGTTGAGAAGCCAGCAGGACTTGCTCAATCGCAAACCCTTCCCAAGAGGCGCCCCTGCGAGGATGTTTCAGAAGATCCTCGGCCGTGCGGATTCCTAGCAATTGATGCAGCAGTCCACTATCTTGAAAATAAATTTTTGGCGCTTTGATTTGTCGCTTTTTCAAATTGGCATGCCAAGGCTGAAGTTGTCGGATCATAAAAAGGCCTGTTAAGAGATCCAAATAACGCCGAACGGTCGTCTCCCCAATGCCAAGGGTCCGAGCTGGATCAGCCGCACTCCATTCCTGGCCATGCAGGTGCGCGAGCATGGTCCAAAAACGAGTCATGAGAGGCGAGGATGCCGAGACGCCCAGCATCGGCAAATCCCGCTCAATAAGCGTCTGAATGAAATTCCGGCGCCAGACAAAACTGTCTTCTTCCGAGGCGGCAAGAAAAGAAAGAGGGAAGCTCCCTCGCCGCCAAAGCGTATCGTGGTCGGTGTCCTCAACCTCATTCATTGTAAAACCTGAAATAAGAATGACTTCCTGGCGCCCCGCTAAAGATTCCGATGCATTCTTAATGAGCGAAGGGGCTGCGCTTCCTAAAATTAAAAAGCGCGCGGGCAATGGATCGCGATCCGCCAACACACGCAAGATGGGAAATAGTTCGGGACGGCGTTGAATTTCATCAATCACCACAAGGCCAGACAAAGACCGCAATGTTGTCATCGGTTCTTCCAGTCGGGCGTTGCTCACAGGGTCTTCAAGGTCGAAATAATTAGGAGAATCAGACGATACGAAAATGCGAGCCAAAGTCGTTTTACCGACCTGACGAGGACCTAAAAGGGTCACAATCCTGTTTTTCAACAGTGACTTTTTAACTTTTTCTTTTAATTCGATTCTATTTAACATGTTGATTATATATACCATGAAATTCCTTCTTTTAAAAGAGGAATTTCATGGTTTTACTGGAAGACGTTTTTGCTTTTCGGGGGATGGGCATTGGCCATGCACGGGTAGCCTGCTGGCGACCCTATCCCATAAGGATAAATTATCTTTCTTGGCAGGGGCGCCAGCAGGCGTCCCCTACATCACTTCGGCGTCGGAAATTCCTGCTCCATGCCCTTGCGGATTTTGCGGATGGATTCTTCGGAGGCGCGTTTCAGCCGACCGTCCAGGTCGCCGGTGGTGTATTTCATGAGCGCATCGGTGGCGCGCTCATCGGCGACAGCCCCGAGCGCTCGAACCACCGCCAATTGGACCAGGAGATAGCGGTCAGCTAAAAGCGTCAAGAGATGGGTCTGTATGTCGTCTCGCCCGCGGCCGAGCATTCCGAGTCGACGGATTGCCGTCATGCGAACATTGGGATGATAGCCATAACGACTGTGTTCCTTGAGAATCAAAACGGACTCCGCCAGTTGAAGAGAACCGATGGCATCGAGGGCGGCACAGCGAAGAAGGTCGTTCCAAGATTCCTTCTTCAAATAATCTTTAAACAAATTGAGCAGCGATGGTTCGCGCATGCGCCCCAGCGTTCGCACGGCTTCCGCCTCGACGAGGTAGCTTTTTTCAGACGCGTGACCCGCGCGGACTTCCTGCAGTACTTTCGTAGTGGGATACTGGCCCAGCGCCTCGTAAATGACGCGACGAACTTTCGGATGAGGCACGGAGCGCAATCCGTCGAGCAATGCTTCCATGCCCTGAATCGAGCGGCTGGTTCCTAGAGCCCGGGCGATCTCGCATTGAACGCCCCAGAACGTTTCTTTCGAGAGTGCCTGGCGCAGTGCCTGAATCGCTGTGGGCGTTGGAGCGGTCCCCAAGGCAGTAGCCGCATCGATCCGGCCTAACGCGTGAGGGTCGCTCGTGAGTTGTTCGATCCACATCGATTCCGGTTTCACGAAGTCAACCCGTTTTAGAACAATGTGATCGGGATCAAAGAGAACAAGTGTTGGTGCCGAAGACAGCGCGTAGGAGAATAATTGTTCTTTCTTATCGATCGTTTCTTTGAGCCGGCGCGTCTTTCCATCGACTGTGACCGCGAATTCAATTGGCATCGAAAAGAGTGACGTCTCTTCGTTCACCGCTTGCGTTTGAAGCACTCGTAAATAAACCTTTTTCTCTTTGGCATTCCACCAGCTGCGGATTTTATAGTCGGGATGGCCGCCTTTGAAAACCCACTGATCAAAGAAAGGCCGCATGTTCTTTCCAGTCGTTTCCTGGATCGCATCGATCAAATTGACCGTTTCCACACCTTGCGCTCGGTGTTTAACCAAATAGTGATGGATCGAACTCCACCAGTCGTTCTCGCCTAGGAAATTGCGAATCATGTGAAGGATGCAGGAGCCCTTCTCATACAGGTGGCGATCAAAAAGATCGTTCGTGTTTTTATAAAACTTGGTAGAGAGCGGCCGGCGGTAGCGTTCCTTGTCTTCCTCGAAATACGCATCGGCATTCCCACGCATCTCATACATGAACTCGTCGTAGCCCCGGTCTTCTTCTTTGAAGAGCGCTTCAAAGTAAGTAGCGAAGCTTTCATTCAGCCACGCGTGCGACCAATCCTTGCAGGTGACTAAATCCCCAAACCATTGATGCGCGAGTTCGTGAGCGACCAAAGGATCGCTTGAGAAATCCAAATGCGCTCTCTCATCATGAAGCGTAAGGGCGGTTTGCGTCGTGCAGGATGTGTTCTCCATGCCGCCGTAAATAAAATCGAAGGCTGCAACTTGAGAATATTTGGCGTAGGCATACGGCACGCCGAGCTTTCGTGAGAAAAAATCGATCATCTTGGGTGTTTTGCCAAATGCGCGCTTGGCGTCTTCTTCTCGGCCCGGAGGACAGTAATAAAGAACCGGAACGTTTTTCCATCGGTCTTTGATTTCGCTGAATTCGCCCACCGCTAAGGAAACGAGATACGGAGAATGGGGAACGTTTTGTTTCCAATGAAATGTTTTTGTGCGGCCATGTCGAGTACTACGCACCAGACCGCCGTTGGAAATTGCCGTGTACTGACTGGGTACGGTGATCACCATTTCAGTGGTGGTGCGTTCCTGCGGCGCATCATGGCAGGGGAACCAATAGCGGTTATATTCGTCTTCGCCTTGTGTCCAGGCTTGAACCGGTTTATCGGGGTATTGGCGATCAGGACCAATGAAATGGAGGCCTAGTTTCGGCGCTGTCACCCGGTAGGCGATAATCACATCTACCGAAGACCCCCTTTTGATGGGAGCTGACCAATAAATTTTTAACTGCCGGCCTGTGTAATCAAACTTTAAGGCCCGACCGCGGGATGTCACTTTTAAGTCCTTAAAATCAACCGCGTCAAAGACCATTTCCTTAGCGCCACTACCGATGGCTTGGAGAGATGTCGTACAAAATCCTTTGAGAGTCTTCTTTCCAAAATCGATCGTTAAATCAAGGCGAATGTGTTTAGTATCAAACGTCCTGTCCGGTGCGTAATGAGGAGCTGAACCTGGGTACGAAAAACGGACATCCGTCGCTTGTGCAACAAACAAAGAGGTGGCGCGGCATTCAAAATTTTCTGTCATTAGGCGCCCATTCTATCAATTTCTTGCTTTTGAAAACCTCTTGCAAACACGAGATGATTCAGTTACATAAACCCATGCCATGTCTAGTAAATAGACACCGTTTTTTCGGTGCGGTCTTTGCCTTGTTATCCCTGCTCAGCAGCTCCGCGGGCCACTGCTCCGATGTACGAACTCGTGAATATTGGCTAAAAAACACGGATGCGGCGATGGTCATTCGCGTGATGAATATCGCGCTACCCAATCCCACCGGTCGTCGCATTTTAGCGGGACAGGGAAAGCATTTAGTGGTGACGGACGGTGAAGAGCAACACGCCGCCATTACGGAACTTCTTCCCATCATGGATAAACCCTTAACGGAACCCACAGAAGATCGACAGTTCTTAGAAATGGTCCAAACAACCGTCCGCTATATTCAGGGAAAGAAGAAAACGATGTTAGCTGCTGAAAAAGCGTCCGGGATAGCCGCTCCCAGCGCTGCGCCGAGTTCCTCAGGGGGTGGGGCGATTCGCACTTATGATCTTTTTAAATCGACTCGCAGTATTTATGCCGAAGACGATGCAAAAATTGTGAACAAAACCCGGAAAATCGAAGAGGAAGTGCATCTGCCATCACTCACCAATCTAACGCTCAAAGGCATCTTCCAATCCAGCAAGGGGTCGGTTGCTTTATTGAGCTACTCCAACATTATCTTTACCGCCAAAGAAGGAGGGCTTTTTGAGGGCAGTAACCAGCGAATTAAGGGCGTCAGTTCGAAAGTAATCAAAGACCATGTAGTCCTTATCGGACCGGATAATATTCCGCGCGAATTTAGATTTAAATCAAGCTTATGAAAACAAAACCTTGCATTTTAGGACAGACTGGCGGCTACACCCTGGTGGAATTAATCATTACAGTGACCATTCTGTCCATTCTCATGGCAATTGTTTCGGCTTCATGGGAAACATTGCAAGCCCGAATCCGTTACTCGGCCGCCAAAGCCAATATGGATGCGATCGCTAACGCCGGGTACACCGATTTCGCAAACAATGGAGATTGGGATGTCATGTCGTTGCTAGGTATGCCTCCTAGAATTGCCGCAAATCGTTTACTTTCCAAATGGCCCGATCCCCCATGCCCCGGTTGGTTTTACACCTGGGACAACTGGGACGGAACAGCCGGTTTTCTGTCTATACGCGTTTCGTTACGCAAGGCCAATCAGACAGCCGTTCTTAGTTACTGCGTCAATTCTTACGCCAACGGAACTTGTGCCGATCAAGATCCCTTGTCAAGCGCTGCACCTATCGAGATTTCCGGTAAAGTTTTGGACCCTCACATCTACTGCTCGAATTAAACCTCTAGTTCCCGGGCCTTTTGTAAAATGGCGGGATGACGGTCTCATCAAAAAAAACTGAATCAAAAAATCTGCGCATTGTTTCATTTGAAAGTCGCAAGAGCCGCGAAATGTCTGCTCTGATCGAGCAAAGCGGGGCGACCGCGCTGGTGGCGCCTTCGATGCAGGAAGTTCCTCTCCATGAAAACCACGAAGCTCTGTCGTTCGGAAAGCGTTTGTTGGATCGGGAGATCGATCTCGTTCTTTTTACTACGGGAGTCGGCGTTCAATCCTTATTAGAAGTACTCAGCACACTCTGTCCGATAGATCGTATCCTTGAAGCCTTCTCGAAAATTCCGTTAATTGCTCGGGGACCCAAGCCCTTCGAGGCTTTGCAGGCGAAAGGTCTGACGAATGTTCATTTGGTGTCTGAGCCTTGTTCCTGGCGAGACCTATTGATCGCTATCGACAAGCAGGGTTCGATCCGTGGAAAAACCGTCGCGGTGCAAGAATACGGAGCCTCCAACGAGGAGCTGATCCATGCACTGGGCGAGCGCGGGGCAAAAGTTCTTCGCGTGCCTGTCTACCGCTGGACGCTACCGGATAATACTGAACCTCTTCGGCATGCACTTCATGCAGTGATCGGAGGTCAGGCCGACATCGTACTCTTCACGAACTCCAATCAGATTCAGCACGTTCTGAGGTTCGCCCAAGAAGAAGGCTTGGAGGCGGAGTTTTTGGCAGGCTTGCGCAAAACAGTTGTTGCCTCAGTCGGTCCCGTGTGCTCTGAATTTTTGGACGAATATGGCGTTCCGGTCGACCTGCAACCTGAGCAGCCCAAGATGGCCAACTTGGTCGAAGAAGCGATGAGTAGGGGACCCGAACTTTTAGAACGCAAGCGCGGCGCCTCTCTAAAGTCCGTCATCGCGGCAGGTCGTAAGCCGGGAACCATCATGATGGTTCCCCCGCTAGCGGCCGCGGGGGATGACATCAAAGGGGAGTCTTCGCTTCTATTCAATTCCGCATTCATGAAAGCATGCCGGCGCGAAGCGACGCCCTTCACGCCGATCTGGCTCATGCGCCAAGCGGGACGTTACATGAAGGAATATCGCGATATCCGGGACCGTCACAGTTTTCTTGATCTCTGCAAAGACTCCGACTTGGCTACCGAGGTCACGGTCTATGCCGTCAAGCGACTGGGCGTGGACGCGGCGATTATTTTTTCGGACATTCTTGTTTTAGTCGAACCCATGGGCCTTCACCTCGAGTACGCCAAAGGCGATGGACCCGTGATTCATAATCCCATTCGCGAACCAGGCGATGTGGCGCGGCTGGCTCCTGTTTATCAGGGCCAAGGTCTTGAGTTTGTGTACGAGGCCATTCGCAAAACCCGAAAAGAGCTTCCTTCGAATATTCCACTAATCGGTTTTGCGGGGGCGCCGTTTACGCTGGCGTCTTACATGATCGAAGGTAAAGGATCTCGTAATTTTATTTACACAAAATCGCTCATGTACAACGCGCCCGATGCGTGGCACCGGCTGATGACCAAGATCTCGGACAGCCTGATCGGCTATCTCAACGCGCAGATCGATGCGGGCGCTCAAGTCGCGCAGCTCTTCGATAGCTGGGTCGGATGCCTGTCTCCGGAAGATTACCGAACCTACGTTCTGCCTTACAGCAAAAAAGTGATCCAAGGGATTAAAGCCGGGACGCCAGTTATTCATTTTGGAACAGAGACCGCAATGCTTTTGGACCTCATCAAGGAAGCTGGCAGCCAAGTGATCGGGGTTGATTGGCGGGTGGAGCTCGACCAGGCTTGGGAGCAACTGGGCGATGTCGCAATCCAAGGCAATTTAGATCCGGTCGTGCTCTTCGCAGAAGTCCCGGAGATCCGTCGCCAAGCTAAACGCATCTTGGATCAAGCCGGAGGGCGGCCCGGACACATTTTTAATTTAGGCCATGGCGTTCTTCCGAACACGCCCGTAGGCCATGTGAAAGCCTTAGTCGATTTCGTGCATGAAATCAGCCAGAGAGGACACCGATGAACTCATACGACGCCGTTTTATTTATTGGATTTGGGGGCCCCGAGAAGCAAGAGGACGTCATGCCGTTTTTGGAAATCGTTACGAAAGGGCGTGGGATTCCTCGAGAGCGATTGCTTGATGTCGCCCATCACTACGAGCTTATGGGCGGTAAATCTCCCATTAATGAGATCACCCGCGATCAAGCGGCGGGCCTCGAAAAATCCTTAAAAGAGCTCGGCATGCCACTTCCCATTTTTATCGGCCAGCGAAACTGGCATCCCTTTCTTGTCGATACCTTACGCACCATGGCGGATAAAGGTATTAAGCGTGCAATCGGCTTTCCAGCCGCCGCGCATCGCTGCGAAGCGAGCCTCGAACGGTACGTAAATGCGACGGAAGACGCGCGCAAGCAAGTCGGCGACACCGCTCCGGTCATCGATTTTGTTGGGCCGTGGTTTGATCATCCGCTTTTTATCAATGCGATCTGTGAACGAGTAAAAGAGGTTCTACCCTCACCCCAACCCTCTCCCTCAGCAGGGAGAGGGAGCGAGTCCTTCTCCCTGCTGAGGGAGAAGGCGGCCGAAGGCCCGGATGAGGGTTCCACCCCGTGGTTCTTCACCGCCCACAGCATCCCCTGCTCGATGGCCAAAGACTCGACCTATGTTCAGGATCTCACGCGCACCGCTGAACTTGTTTGCCAAAAGTTGGGACGAAAGCAGTGGGCTCTCGCCTATTCCAGCCGGAGCGGAAACCCGCGCGATCCATGGCTTGAGCCGGATGTGTCCGACTTGATTGCCGAGGAAGCCAAGAAAGGGACGAAGAGCATTCTTTTTATCCCCATCGGGTTTATCGCCGATCACGTGGAAATTTTATTTGACCTCGATGTGGAGGCCCAGCAGGCGGCCAAAGAAGCAGGCGTCACGTTGTACCGCTCCAAATCCGTCGGAGATCATCCGATTTTCACGCGCATGATGGCCGAGGTGATTCGCACGCGCATGATTCAGCCCGAAAAGGCCGAGCAGCGTTCCTCTAAGGTTCCTACCTATACGGGATGCTTTTGTTTTCCCGATTCATCGTCTCCCCCTTGCCAACGCGCTAAGCCGGCTTAAATGTCGGACATGCCCCCTCGCCGAGTCATCATCGTAGGAGGGGGCATCACAGGGCTTGCCGCGGCCTGGCGAATTCATCAATCATTTCAGAGATCCCATCGGCCACTCGATTTACGACTGCTTGAAAGCAGTTCGACTAGCGGGGGTGCACTGCAATCCATTGAACGAGACGGATTTCTCATGGAAATGGGGGCAGACTGCTTTATCACCGAAAAGCCCCGGGGCGTTGAGCTCTGCAAAGAACTTGGCCTAGAGTCGGAACTCATCAGCACCAGGCCGGGATTTCGGCGCAGTTACATATTAAAAGGCGGAAAGCTTCATCCGATTCCAGAAGGCTTTTATCTTTTAGGTCCTTCTCGCTACCGTCCCTTTCTCGAAAGCGATCTACTTAGCTGGCCCGGAAAGTTTCGAGCGATGTTGGAACCGCTTATCTTTAGTCGCGCCAAGACCGATGAATCCCTTGCCTCGTTTGTGAAAAGACGGTTTGGCCAAGAAATGCTCGACTGGCTGGCACAACCGCTTCTGGCGGGGATCTACGGCGCTCGTCCTGAAGACCTGAGTCTGCGCGCCACTTTTCCAAAGTTTCTGGAGATGGAACGCACTTACGGGAGCGTCAGCTTAGGGTTAAAGAAATGGAACGCCGCGGCCACTCACGCCGCGAGTGGAGCACGATACAGTCTCTTTAACGCGCTCAAACGAGGAATGCAGACCCTCCCAGACACCTTGATCCAGAAACTTGGCTCCCAAGTGATTCAAACAAACTCTTCTGTGAAGGAAATTCGACGCATCGAGGACACGTGGCAGGTGGTGAAGTCCAATGGAGACATTCTTGAAGCCGATGCGGTGTGCTTAGCGTTGCCTTCCTATGCCATCGCTCCCTTGATTCAACGCCTCGATACGGATTTATCCACCGAGCTGGCTTCAATCCCCTATGCGCCGGCCGCGACGATCAATTTTGCTTTGCGCGAATCCGACATGACACGACCTCTCAATGGTATTGGATTTGTTGTCCCGAGCCTTGAGAACAAACTGACGCTCGGATGCACGTTTGCCCACAATAAATTTGAGGGTCGCGCGCCCAAGGGATTTCTTTTGGTCCGCGCTTTCCTGGGAGGCGTACAAAATACGGCTTGGACCCATGAATCGGACGACGTTTTAACGAATAACGTCTTTGTGGAGTTGAAAGAATGGCTCGGGATCACAGGGAGTCCTCTTTTCACCCACCTCCAGCGATACAATCAGGCTCTACCCCAGTACAACGTGGGACACTTGCCGAAAATTCTATGGATGGAAGAACGCATGCTTCGATACAAAGGTCTGTCTCTGGCGGGAAACTGGTCGTATGGGGTTGGAATTCCGGACAGTATTGCATCCGGCGAACGCGCCGCGGAATTACTTAGTTCTCACCTAGAACGTTCAACACCTGCTGCTTTGTAAGAAACTCCGACAACAACACAGGGTCGTGGCCGGACTGATAGAAGGCATAGAACGGAATGCCGGAGCGGCCATGATTGGAGAGATACAGTCGAATCGTCTCGTCGCGA
>JAYWEN010000169.1:0-1943 GCA_043779245.1 Elusimicrobiota bacterium
CTCAGAGGTTCAAAGGCACAAGCGTCTGACCGACCGGTATCAGGTTTATCAAGGAGAAAGCGATGAAAGTAACAATCGATATGGTAGAAAAGCAGCAACTGCGCACCAATCTTCCTACGTTTCGCGTTGGGGATCAGATTCGCGTCACCTTGAAAATTGTAGAAGGCGACAACGAACGTCTCCAAGCCTTTGAAGGCGCCGTGATTCGCATCAGTGGTCGCGGGCTTTCCAAAATGTTTACCGTTCGAAAAATTTCGTTTGGGATCGGCGTCGAACGAGCCATTCCATTGCACTCGCCTCGTATTGATAAAATCGAAGTCTTGCGTTCGGGCCACGTCAGACGCGCGCGACTTTACTTCCTGCGCGATCGTACCGGCAAAGCGGCGCGTTTGGATGAAAAAGTGGATCGACGCGGTGAGACGGCTGCCGCGGCGTCTGCCGCTAAAGCGCCCGTGGCAGCAGTCGCGGTTCCCACTCCTGCGGCTCGCCCCTAGTTCATGGCGGGAGGCCGAGAATCTCGGCGTCACGCGCGTTTCAAAAAATTCGATCAATCCTTTATTGCGATTCATGGCTGCATTGCCGGTGTTGATGAGGTCGGTCGCGGTCCTTTAGCTGGCCCTGTTGTTGCCGCCGCCGTTATTCTTCCCGATGCGTGGAAGCTCCCACATTTAAACGATAGTAAGCAGCTCTCTGCCGCTCAGCGTAACGCCCTCTTTCCATTGATTCAAAGTGTCGCGATTGCTATTGGCGTGGGTATCGTCGATCATCTCGAGATCGATCGCATTAATATTCGCCAAGCGAGTTTTCTCGCGATGCGAATCGCACTTGAGAAACTGATCGCCTCTCCCGCTCATGTTCTCGTCGACGGATTTAAAATTCCTCAAGGTCCACCCTCTCAAACGGGCGTGATTGGCGGAGATGGAAAGAGCGCTCATATCGCGGCGGCATCAGTCATCGCCAAAGTGACGCGGGACCGGATGATGGAGACATTCGATCTTGAATATCCCGAGTATGGTTTTAAGCAACACAAAGGCTATGGCACAACCGCTCATTTAGCCGCCTTGAAACGTCACGGTCCCTGCCCGATTCATCGTTTGAGCTTTGCTCCAGTGAAAATGGCTCTTGAGCGTCAAATCAGATCCGTCTCTTTTTAGAGAATAAAACGCATTGTCTTGTCAGGCTGTTTTTGATGTCTGATTCTTAACGATTTTGTAACAGTGGCTAGCTAAACTATCCTGCATGTCCGCCATCAAAATGTCATCGACTATGAACCGAATTGTATCGTTGTTTGTCGCTTTCTCAATGCTTGGGAATTCTTTTCCTGCGCGTGCTCAATTCCCGCCATATCAAGCCAATGCTGAATCAGCACATCTTGTTCCCGAATTCTTTCACGAGCAAGCGCTCGTAGCAGGCCTGACGAGTTGGACAGATTCTTTTGATATCGGTGCCAAGCTTTCCATCATTAAACGGCACAGGGTTTACCAACAATTTCATTATCGTGTGGTTGATGCCCCGCGAGATGAGCGCCAGATGATTGCAGTGCTGAAGCCAAATGAATTTGTCGCGTTACACTTGAATAAGAATTGGTTTATTCGAATTGTAAGGTGCATTGGGGCACATTTTGTATATGGTTCGATCAATGTCGGGCCGATGTTGGTGAATGTGTGGCGCAATGCTTTTGGATTTCCAGTATTTCCGATTTTTCTTCTGGAGGTCTACTTTAATGCGCAGTCTCACCGACTGTGGAACCTCATATCTCCTATCCCTCTCAAATTACCTTCAAAAGAAGATGTCTTAAATCTGCTCGAGGAAAATCATTGGAACATCGGTATTGTTGGGTCAAAATTGAATAAAAGGCGAAATGAAACATACGATCATTTTTTCAAAACCTATGGAATCGAAAAGGAATTAAAAGCGAAAGCTGAACAATTTTTCTCCGAATC
>JAYWEN010000170.1:0-4359 GCA_043779245.1 Elusimicrobiota bacterium
TTGAAGAGTACGCCGAAAAGCTCGATACGACCGGCCAAGATTACCTTCGGAGAATCTGTTCTGCCAGCCGCCACATGGGACTGCTCATTGATGACCTCCTAAGTTTATCAGGGCTCGCCCGGAACAATGTACGAATGGAAAAGATCAATCTTAGTGATCTGGCCAGTTCGATTGTCACCGATTTAAAACAGGCGCAGTCACTGCGTAACGTAACCGTTGTGATCAAGCCTGATTTATGGGCCTTCGCGGACGCGCGCCTCCTCCGCATCGCGCTCACGAATCTCCTCAATAATGCCTGGAAGTTTACAAGCAAACACCCCCAGGCACGGATAGAGTTTGGCGGTGAGACGATCGATGGAAAAGAAACCTATTTCGTACGCGACGATGGGGCAGGATTTGACATGGCGTTCAGCGACCAACTTTTTGGCGTCTTCAAACGCCTTCATACGAACGAGGAGTTTCCTGGAACGGGTGTAGGGTTGGCCATGGTGCAACGAATCGTTCGAAGGCACGGTGGGCGAATTTGGGCCAAAGGCGAGCCGGATCGGGGAGCGACTTTTTACTTTACCGTGGGAGGCGAGTCGGTCCCTGCGGGACCTATCGCCCAAACACCTTGAGCGAGCGCTACATTTTAATGGTGGAGGACAACTCCGATGACGTCGAGTTAACTCTTCGCTCGTTTCAGAAAAACAATTTTACTGTCTTAGTGGACATTGCACGTGATGGAGCCGACGCTTTGGCGCAGTTGGGGTTGAGTGACCAGGCTCTCGCACACCGACCATCCTCCCCTTGTCTGCTTTTATTGGATCTTAATCTACCCAAGGTTCCTGGCTTTGAAATATTGAAACGGGTGCGTGCCAACGACGCGCTAAAGCTAATGCCTGTCGTCATTCTCACGTCTTCAAACGCCGAAAAAGATCGTCTCCACGCCGAGACTTTGGGCGCCAATCTTTATATTTGCAAACCGCTCGACCTGCAGGACTTCGACAAGGTTGTGGATCAAATAAAAAGTCTGCTACCTCCCGACCTTTCTTAAAACAGTAAAGACGAGACCGCCCGAGAACGCGCCATGACACCTTATCTGAAAAGGCATCAATGCTGAGCCTTCTTACACACCTGAATTTTCTCGATCGAGAGCCGCAGCGTTTTCTCATTACATCTGAAGTCAAACTAAAACACTCCCCGAACAGGCGGCTAAAGAAGCGATCGTCAATGCGGTGGCGCATCGGGATTAACTATTGCCAGTATCCCGTGATGATTATCCGTTAAGATTATTGCGGGGCCCGTATGGCACCCTACCTGTAGCCCCGCCGCCCGAGTGGATGCCGTGGCTATTTGTTCGTGATCGTCAGCTGAAGCCGCCGTATCGACATTATTCCAATGGGGCACTAGCAAAAAAGTAAAATGAGACTCTCGTGACGAAATCAATTCTTCCTAGCGACTACAAATCTCTTCTTGGTGAAATCAAAGAGACGATTCGCTCTGCTCAGTATCAAGCCCTTAAGGCTGTTAATAAGGGGCTCATTACGATGTATTTGGATATCGGACGATTGATCGTGGCTCGACAGCACAAAGGCACATGGGGTAAATCTGTAGTCGAGCATCTCGCCAAAGATTTGCAATCGGAATTCCCTGGGATTCAGGGATTCTCAGTACGCAATATCTGGAACATGCGCAATTTTTACGTCTCCTACCATCGAAAGACAAAACTGCAACCATTGGTTGCAGAAATAGGATGGTCGCACAATCTGATCATTATGACGCGGTGCAAAGATGACCTTGAGCGTGAATTTTATATTCGAATGGCCAAAAAGTACGGCTGGACCAAAGACGTGTTAAATCACCAAATTGACAATCGGTCGTATGAGAAAACGATGACTGGCCAGACCAATTTCCATAAGGCTCTTTCGCCCGAGATTCGCAAGCAAGCCAAGCTGGCTATTAAAGACGAATATACTTTCGACTTTCTAGAGCTCGGAGAGGAGCACAGCGAACGAGAATTAGAGAGGGCCATTTTGGCCAAGATGGAAAGATTTCTAACGGAAATGGGTGGAATGTTTTCTTTTATTGGGAGCCAATACCGCTTAGAATTTAACGGCAAGGAATTCTTTATTGACCTGTTGCTCTTCCACCGCCCATTGAGATCCCTCGTGGCATTGGAGCTCAAGGTCGGAGACTTTATCCCCGAGCACATCGGAAAAATGCAATTTTATCTGACCGCTCTAGATCAGCGGGTTCGTTTGAAGGGCGAAAATCCCCCGATTGGGATTATTCTCTGCCGGTCAAAAGACAGAACGATTGTGGAATACGCCCTCAGAGACTCTCACAAACCCATCGGTGTTGCTACATACCGTGTCGTATCGCATCTTCCCGAAAAACTAAAACGCCTGCTGCCTAGCCCTTCCCGAATCGCGAAAGCCCTGAAAGAAGTCGAGTAACCTCAAGCCCCAATTTTCAACCCGTATCGCTCGAGAGACCTCTTCCCCATATGACTTAGCATCGAGGCTTTCTGCTTAAGATCTTTTCCATCACTTTCGCGGAGCACGTCTCACAGTGGTATTTGTCGCCTTGTTGTGAATATCCATCGTTTCCAAGTGAAATAACATCACCGCAGTCCGCGCAGTGGGTCGGCTCAAAGGTAGGAGGATTTTCGAGCTTTTCGAAATTGTATTCGTTCGTTCCATAGTAGGCGACCATTTCAAGCTCAAATCCGGTCAGACACTCTTGGCAAACCTTCCACGAACCCGCATGTTCATTGGCGGCATGGTAACCACAAAGTGTGTAACGCCGATGATTCCTCGAGCAGCTGTTACGCGCGTAAGAGAAAAGGGCGTATGAGTCTTCATCATCACAGATCCATTTCCTGCAGCATTCCGTTTGAGTCAATTTCTTCGACTTGCCACACAAACCGCAGCAGCGTTTTATTTTTGTTTTCATATCGCCAACCTAATCGCCAACTAGAACTTGGCGATTAAGGATGATCAGCACCGCCAAGTGAGAGGGCTTCAGAAAAATTTCTTTAAATTCCACTACCCAGCCTTCGCCGAGTTTGATCATTTCGATAATGTCGCAGATGTTCATTGATCGTCCCGCTATTTTTTGTCTTTGTGTTCTTTGCAGAAATACGATAGGGCCGTGTTGATCATGGCGTAGCGCGCGGGATGTCCGCATTCTTCGAGGTCCGGGAGCGCGGCGTGGCCGCAACGTTCGCCCGGTTCGATTTCTTTGATGGCGACTCCCGTAGACAAGCCGAGCGATTCCTGAAAATCCATCAGGCCCTCTTTGAGCTCGTTGGCCTCTTCGCGCATATGCTCTTCACAAAGATGCTCATCCAGATACCGGAACTTCAAAGCAAAAAACGCAGGCCGACCGCAAAGAGATTCCGACTCATCCGTGGAATACTCGCAAAGCCCCTCCTCGCCGGTCGGTAGTTTTAGGAGTTCTTCGTCATCGATAGAACAGTACTGACACATGGATTGGCCCTCGGTTTTGATTTTAGCAAACACGGCCCTGCTACCAGCAGATGTTAGCCCTGATCGAACGGGGTGAGCTGAAGCGCACCATCCCGACCATCGGACAGGATGGACGAAGGTCGGGATATCAGCAAAGTTTGGAGCGCACCCCTAAAAGAGGCATATCAAAATGGGTCTTAAATTCCAACACCGAGGGGTCTGACCCAAACAGAGAATTTAAGCGGTCAAACGTGCCAAGGCTTTTTCCTAAAGGTCCCAATAAAATAGAGCAGCCGTTGGTCCCTTATTCAGGAGTCATCGGCTGTTTGCTTGCCCGGCAAGCTTGAGTTTGAGGGAACCCGGTTTCACTTCCTTATAAACCAGCGATGCGGCGGGGATAGCAACGTCCGCCGGTCGCGTGGCGGATGAACCTCTCCACCGTCCCCCCAAAATAGAAACGCCGGTCGATCCTTTTCAGAATCCACCGGAGTTTCAGTTGCGGGGGCCGTATTCAGACTTAAAGCGAATTGCCATTCCGGCGTCGGAAATCATCGCATGGCTGCATTCGGGCGAACACGTGTTGAAAGTGCCCTACCGTCACCGTCGGACAGCGCTACATAGCTAATATTTCGACCTCATTTTTAGGCTAATTCAGCACCCCTCTTTAACACAACCGTAACAGAAACCTTTTACACTTAAGAGCGTTCTATATGTATTGACAATAATGCGAACGAGGGATAGTATGAAGCGTCGAAAAATGAACACAAAAGCGTCTCAAAATGCCGATACGGTCCGGCCTACGAAAAGGGACCGGCTCGATGATTCTCAAGAAAAGGGACAATCCTTTCGCGTTTCGAAAACATTGAGCGAAGTTTTCAATGCTATGCCCCGCGAATTGATTTTGGAC
>JAYWEN010000171.1:0-2830 GCA_043779245.1 Elusimicrobiota bacterium
CAGCACACAGGCAATGACTAGCCACGCAAAAGGCGCCCACTGAAGAAACGAGACAGCAGCAAAAAGGGCAACACCTAAGAGACTTCCTAATAAATTGAGCCCATAGGCCGCGTTGTTTTGGCGTCTTTGCATGAGCTCGGCCGTCCATTGCCCCAGAGGCACGAATGAAAGAGCATTCCACGTGAACGTGGTTAAAAGAAAAACGGTTGTCCGCGTGAAATCGTTGAGAGTGTGAAAACGTCCAAGGCCGAGTGTTAGATTTTCGGGGATCGGATTTTGGAAAAAATGGGCGAACGTGGATTGGCGCAATTGGAATAGTATAAAGATCTGGAGTGTGAACATTGGCATGGCGGCGAATAAAAAACTGCGGGTTCGACGGACGCGGGCATAGCCTAAAGCGATCCCCAGAAAGCAAGACAGTAGACTAATATTTTTGAAGTAGGCAAACAATTGGAAATACGACGCATGAAGGCGGATCATCAGAAATTCCAAAAAAAGTCCCAAGCAGGAAGCCAGAACGATGGCACTCGACACCGAACGGTCAGGGACCTTCTGCAGGCGAACTATCTCGGCTTGACCCAGTCGATCGAAGGGTTCGATCATGCGCGTACATCCATCCGTTCTAGAAACAAAAACGGACCTGTTCTTCCCTTGATGCGATATTGTTCAAGGATGTACTGATGGATAGGGCCCATGAATGTTTTGATGGGGACGCGGTCGAAAGCGGTATTCTCTGTATCCCACACGACCCAATGAGGTTTTTGGGTTCTCAGGTCGCTCACCACTCGATTCCTCATGGCCAGGGTTGTGGCCAGTGCTAGAACCGAGTAGTAGGTGGGATTAGGGCTATCCGCTAGAAAGTAGATCGTTCCGTCGTAAGGGTAAAAAAGGAATGGTTCTCCTTTTTTTACATGCTGTTTGATCCATCCCACAAGAAACTCATAGCCAGTCGCTTGTTCCGCTGGCAGGCGGCTAGATCCCGCGCGGTCCAAATTGGTAGTCCGAGAGATCACGCTTAAAGCTCTGTCCTTATACTGTCGTGCGATGGCTTGTGGCAATGTGATAAGGGTGGAAATCCCAATCATGGCTAAGGTGGCGTACGGCTTAAAATGAGGCACTTGGCGGTCCGACCAGACGGCCCAAAAAAACAACGCAGGCGAGAGCGCAAAATAAATATGCCATTGATCCGAGCGCACCCATGCACTCGTCGCTGTGAGACCGGCATAAATAGCGAACGCCGTCAGTACGGGATCTGTCCATTCGCTTAGCATCCGGGAGCGTCGACGGATTACGAAGAATAGAATCAACGAAAGGGCAGGAAAATAGATAGCGAGGGCTATCGCCAATTGGCGCCACGGTCGAAACCATGGCCCCACCTCCCTCCATGACCTCACGAAGGGCGAAGGAAGGGGCAGCCGATCATGGAAAACAATGGACGGAGTCTGGAAAAACGAACAATCCACGTACGCACGGATGCCCTGGTTCGAGGCTAGCCATCCAAGAACGAGTACAGATATTAAAAACCCACCGCTCAAAGCCCAGTACTTGCGCCGCGAATCCGGAAACAAAACATAAAAATAATAAGCGGTAGCGACGAGTGATGCAAGACCCACTTCTTGGGAAATAAATAGTGCGGCTACGGCGCCGGCTCCCGAAAGAAACGCCAAGAGGTTTGTCCTGCGAGATTCTTCTTTCTCACGCGGCCAAAACAAAAATGGCAGAAAGCTGGCGCCGTATCGAATGGCCGTCGGCATCGTGAGTGACGGAGCCGTGAGAGGCACTATCCAGAGAAATAGTGCCGCGCTCACGCGCAAAGAAATAGTGCGAACCCATCGAATGACACAACAATAAATGACGAGTAATCCTGCCGCATTCATAATCCAAAACAGCATTCTCAGAGAACTCAAAGTCGGCGTCATAAGGTGGAGCGCCGCCTGCAACGTCATCCCGAGAATCGGGCCATAATGAAAAAAAGCGTCTCGATACAATACTTTTCCCGCAAGCAAATCTTGGGCTGCCCCTAACCAAAGACCCTCGTCATAAGGATTGAGATACCCGTGGATGCGTGGCGGGTAAACAGCGGCGAGCAAGAATAATGGAAATAACAAAAACCACACGAGGCGGTGGTTCGGCTCTTTGGGAGGACTGTAAGGTGACATTAAGGCAAAAAGACGACGATGCTCCCAGACCAGAATAGGAAGGCAACAATCATTAGCCAAAGGTTGATCGTCGCCAGTTTTTGTCCGCGGATCTTAGCGTACACGCGACGTAGACGAATCGCGGTGATGAGCGTATAAACGAGAATTAAGAAACAAATGACGAGCGCGATGGCAGGTGCGGCTTCGGTCAAGAAATCATCTCGGTCCACCATGAGGTTAAAGAGCGCAATGATCAAAGCGCTATTTAATGCGAGCTGAATCCAAAGGGGCCAGACCTCAAGCGGGCGAAGATGCTTGGGCATACGATTCAGTTTCGCCTTCTTTCGTTTTTCGAAATAGGTCGCCACCGTCGGAAGGTGCTCCAACCACTTTTTGCTTTTCATCATCAGACCCCCTGCGCTCCCTCTTCTGGGGCCGCCGGTTTTCGGCTGTCAAAGAAAAACACAAGCCCAAGAAGAATATCGGTATAGAACGCTTTTTTCTCGATCGACATGAGTGTGACTTCTTGAAAATAAATATTCATTCCTTCGAGATCAGAAGCAATGAGCTTTCGGCGTGAATCGTCTAGAGGACGGTCCATAACCACAAAGACCGTTCGAAATTTAGCTTCCCCGGATTTTTGGATGATCGCGTCCTTCCATTCGGACTTGGGGTCGTAGGGTAAAAACACG
>JAYWEN010000172.1:0-4003 GCA_043779245.1 Elusimicrobiota bacterium
TGAAACAGAGGCGATAGTCATTCCGCGGTTAGAACAGCGTCTTCTCTCCATTCTAGGGGGCACGCTTCTCTCGATCGCTGAGGCGCTGGGGAAAGTTGTTATTCTCACGCGGCAAACACTTTATTGGATTAAATCTGCAGAACGGCATTTAGTGTTTCAGCAAATCGTTGCGATGGGGGTCGATTCAGTGCCGGTGACCACTCTGACGAGCCTCTTTACCGGCATGGTGCTCGCTCTCCAAACAGGATTTTCTTTTCGAAAGGTTTTCAATGAGCCCATTTATGTGGGAACTGTAGTGGGCCTCTCGCTCGTTAAAGAGTTGGGGCCTGTTTTAACGGCCGTGGTTGTGGCGGGTCGCGTGGGCGCCGCAATTGCCGCGGAGCTAGGCACGATGAAAGTGACCGAACAGATTGACGCGCTTTATACCCTAGGCACCAATCCCGTCAAATATCTTTCTGTCCCCCGATTTATTGCCTGCACGCTGAGCATTCCCATCCTCACGGTTATGGCCATTTTTACGGGAATTATGGGGGGGTTAATTATTGCTGTCTACCGTCTCGGAATTCCGATGACCGTCTACGTCAATGAAATTCGGGAAATCGGCTGGAAAGAATGTGCCCACGGCGTGATCAAATCTTTCTTCTTTGCCTGCATAATCGTTGTGATTTCCACCTACAAAGGATTCACGTGCGAAGGCGGCGCGGAAGGTGTGGGGAAGGCAACCACGAGCGCAGTCGTGATGTCAATGGTTCTGGTTCTTGTCTGTGACTATTTCTTGTCCGCCGTCCTCGTGTCTTTTGGTATTGGATGATTACCGTCGAAAATGTTCATAAGGCGTTCGGCTCAAACCACGTGCTCAGTGGCTGCAGCTTCGACGTACGCGATGGCGAGACCCTCACCATTATCGGTGGCTCAGGGACGGGAAAAAGTGTGACACTGAAAATCATGCTCGGTCTTTTGAAGCCCAATAGCGGGAGTGTAGCGGTAGAAGGCAAAGACATCACGCGTCTCTCAGAAGATGAGCTCTCGCTGGTGCAGAAGAATTTTTCCTACGTGTTTCAGGGGGGAGCCTTGTTTGACTCCATGACGGTCGGTGAAAACGTCGCCTTTGGCCTGCAGCAGATTGGCGGCCATTCTGATAAAGAAATCCAGGATATCGTGAAAGAAAAACTATCGGTCGTCGGGCTGCAGGGCATTGAATCCTTAAAGCCGTCCGAACTTTCCGGAGGGATGCGGAAACGAGTGGCGATCGCACGCTCCATCGCCATGAGCCCTAAATATTTATTCTATGATGAACCGACGACAGGGCTTGATCCCATTATGTCGGACGTGATCAATGATTTGATCGTCGATTTGCACAAAAAACTTGGGCAAACAGGCGTGGTCATTACCCACGACATGAATTCGGCCTATAAGATTTCAAGTCGTATCGCGATGCTTTATCAGGGACGTATTGTTCAAATTGATACGCCGGAAAATATTAAGAATTCAACAGATCCCATCGTTCACCAATTTGTGACCGGATCGTCCCAAGGGCCGATCCAAATGCAAGTGAGAGCTCATGCCTAACGGCGACGCACCTATTCAAGAAGGTCTTTCGGCGGAAAGCAAGGTCGGCCTATTTGTTTTGGCCGGACTGGCGATTCTCATGATCAGCATTCTCATGCTGGGCGATATTCATTTTCGCCCGCAGAATTATTTTCACGCGACGTTCAACAGCATCGAGGGGATTACGGACAAATCTCCCGTCAAGATTTTCGGTGTCGAGGTGGGGTCGGTGAAGAGCGTCGACTTGGAAGACGGCCACGCTCGTTTGACGATCGCCATCAAGAAAGGCACGCACGTCTATAAAAACGCGGTCATGCGCATCCGCAGCACGGGCATTATCGGCACAAAATTTATTGCGCTCGATCCCGGCAAACCCGAGCCAGGCAATCCTGAAGAATCCCAGCGACTGCGCTCGGGCGAGTCGATCAAAGGGCAAGACACTCTTTCGCTGGACGAACTCATGGAACGTGTCGCAAAATCGCTAGACGACGTAACAGGTGGTGGCAAGCTTGGTTCTAACTTGAACGCGACCATGGAAAATCTGCGGCACATTACGGATTCTCTCAATGCCGCGATTGGTCAACAGCGGCAGTCCATGATCAATATCGTGAAGAACGTGGAAGACTTCTCGGCCCATGCCAAGTCAGTGGCCGCTCATCTCGACGATGTGATAACGTCGAGTAAAGAAGAAATTAAATCCGCCATTCATAACTTGAAAGAGACCCTCGATAAATCCAACGCGCTCTTGGCCGGCGTGCAGAAAGGCGAAGGCGTGATCGGCACTCTATTCGTCGATAAAAAAGCGGGCGACGAGATCAAAGAAACCGTTACCAACCTCAAGCAGACGAGCGAATCGGCCAAGCAAGTGCTCGCGCGCTTCACGAAAGTCCGCGCCTTCTGGATCGTGCAGGTCCGTCGCGACTTCAAAGCGACTGTTTTTAAGGGGGATGTCGGTCTTCGCTTGGAACCACGGCCGAATAAGTTTTACGAGATTATGGGGCAGAACTTGGTCAATAAGGGCAGCACGCGATCCAGTGATCAGGATTTCGAACGGACCAATACGATTACAGCGATTATGGGCGAGCACTGGGGTGTATTTACGGGCGCCCTCGGTGTAATTAAATCTCGCGCCGGCGTGGAAGGACGGGTTCGCCCGTTTCAGAACACGGAAATCCCTGTCCTCAATCGTCTTGAATTTCTCGGTCAAGGTGCGGATTTCGGTCGCGATGCATTCCTTAAAAACCGCCGCTTTACCAAGCCTTACTACATGGCCGGAGCACGCATTAAGATGAATCAATGGGTGACCGCGGGCGTGCAATCAGAAGATATTGCGGAAACCAATGACGTCCATGGCGTCGTGAATATATCGTTTGAAGACAAAGATATTGCCTATTTGTTGGGGTTCGTTAGCTTTGCGCGATGAAGACCAAAGTTGGCCGAACATCCTTCCGCTGTCAGGAATGTGGCTATGCGACAGTGCGCTGGCTGGGCAAATGCCCCGAATGCGAGAACTGGAATTCCTTCGTCGAAGAAGAGGAAACCCCACCTAGTCTTGCTGGCGGCCGTACCGTCCGCAGCCGGTCCATCACCGCTTTTTCATCAGACATTGTCAGCTTGGACGACATCACGGTGGCACCGATGGAGCGTGCCTCAACCGGTATTGTCGAATTTGATCGCGTACTGGGCGGTGGCGTCGTCCCGGGTTCATTGGTTTTGCTCGGGGGGCCTCCTGGAATTGGCAAATCCACCTTGATGCTGCAGGTCTGTGAAGGGCTCGCCAAGACTAAAGGCAAAGGGTTATACATATCCGGGGAAGAGTCTCTCCAGCAGATCAAAGACCGCGCCCATCGGCTGGACCTAAAGATCCCTCAGCTCTCTCTTGTCTCGGAAACCGAACTTTCCAAGATCATTGAGGCCGTCGACAAAACCCAGCCGACCTTCTGTATTATCGATTCGATTCAAACGGTGTATCGCGAAGATATGTCGAGCGCGCCCGGATCAGTCGGTCAGGTCCGCGAATGTACCGCAGAGATATTGCGCTTAGCCAAATCGCGCGGGATCACTGTATTTGTGTTGGGCCACGTGACTAAGGAAGGCGACTTGGCCGGCCCGCGAGTGCTCGAACACATGGTAGACACCGTGCTTTACTTCGAAAACGAACGCGAACAGACATTTCGTCTACTGCGTTCTTATAAAAATCGTTTCGGACCGACGCATGAAGTGGGTGTCTTTCGTATGACGGGCGAAGGCCTTCAGGGCGTGAAAAGCCCGTCCGAGATTTTCTTAAACGAACGAACCAATGCTCCTGGCTCGGTCGTTGTGGCGAGCCTCGAAGGCACGCGGCCTATTATGCTCGAAGTCCAAGCCCTTGTGTCTCGCACCCACTTCGGGTTTCCCAAACGAATGGTCACGGGCTTTGATACAAACCGCGCCCTCTTATTGATTGCGGTGCTTG
>JAYWEN010000173.1:0-4248 GCA_043779245.1 Elusimicrobiota bacterium
GCCTTCGCTTCGGTGAAGGAAGGTAAGGGTGAAAAGGTGTCCGCCACTACAACTTTGGCGGACAAGCGCCGGAAGTGTGGCGCTTGAGGTAAGAGCTCACCGCGTCGCCAGTAATGACGATGGCAAGGCAAACCCCACCGGGAGCAAGATGCCTTTAATGGCCACCTCACGCCTCACATGTAGCACGTAGCACCTTAGAGATTTCTAAGGTCTCACGTGTTCGGTGTGATGTGTGAGGTGGTCGTTAGGGGGTTTCGAGGAGAGCTGGCCCGGCTCGTCCGCACTCGAGGTCGTCGCCTAGAAGAATGGCGCTCACGCCTTCGCTTTATGGCGAAGGCGGAACAAAATTCGGTGTACAGAATGCAGCTTTCGTTTTCACGATCCTCCGTCGATAAATGACGGGGGATTTTTTTTCGGCCACCGGTTGACAGATAAACACATCGGGGATATACTGGTGCACGGTGGAGCAAAGTGGGGAATAGTAGAGCATCGAGGTTTTTGGGGCAATACGAGCACGGTTTGGATGGCAAGAACCGGCTCTTTTTGCCGTCGCGTTTTCGCGAAAAAAATCGCGGCGCGGATTTCATTTTGACGCAAGGATTAGAACGGTGTCTTTTCCTCTTTCCGCTCGACGCATGGGATGCGCTTGCCGCGAAGCTCGACACGCTTCCTATCACCGACAAAACCGACGAACGTGCCTTCAAGCGAATTTTACTGTCTGCCGCATGTGAAGCCGAAGTCGACAACCAGGGACGCATCCTCATTCCTCAACATTTGAAGGAGTATGCACAGATCGAGCGCGAAGTCGTGGTGCTCGGAATGCTAAAGCACGTCGAACTTTGGGACAAAAACCAATGGGCACGCTACCGGAATCAAGCACGTACGAGCTTCGAGAAAGTTGCTCCGCATCTCGAACTGTGACAAGCCCCTACGACCATCTCCCTGTGTTGAGAGAGGAGGTCATTCAGGCTTTCGCATTCGATCGTGACACCTTTATTGTCGATGGCACTTTGGGCTTAGGTGGCCATTCAGAACTTCTGTTGAAGCGCTACCCAGGCATGCGTATCTTGGGCCTAGATTGGGATGCCAATGCGCTCGCCACAGCGCAAGAACGCTTAAAAGATTTTGGAGACCGGTTTGAAGGCCTCGAATCCAGCTACACCGATCTTCCATCGACACTGTCCCAGAGAGGTCGTGGGACAGTCGATGGACTTTTGTTAGACTTGGGACTCTCGTCGCGGCAACTGCAGGATTCCGATCGAGGCTTTAGTTTTTTACGACCGGGCCCCTTGGATATGCGCATGTCTCGTTCTTTGACAACGAGCGCGTGGGATATTCTCACAACGTCCAGCGAAGGGGAACTCATTGATCTTTTCAGAAAATATGGCGAAGAGCCGCAGGCGCGAAAGATCGCGGCGGCTTTGAAGGATAGCCTCAAGCGAAACGAATTGCAGAACGACGCCTTTCTTGTGGCTGAAACGATTCGCAAATCAGTTTCCAAGGCTCCTCATCGCATCGATCCCGCTACGCGCGTGTTTCAAGCGCTACGGATCGCGGTCAATCACGAACTGCAAAACGTAGACGATATCTTGGCCGGATTGAAAGGAATATTGAGTCCCGGAGGTCGGGCGGCAATCATTTCGTTTCATTCGTTGGAAGATCGCCGCGTGAAGGTCGCATTCCGGCAGGCGGCCAAAGGCTGCATTTGCCCGCCGCAATTCCCGCAATGCATGTGCGGAATAAAACCCTGGGCCAAATTGATCAATCACCGAGTCATTATTGGAACGGATGAAGAAATACAAAACAACCCGCGCGCCAGGAGCGCAAAACTACGAATTTTAGAGAAATTATGAGCGGTCCAGACAAACAGACTATCCGGAAATGGATCAAAATCGTCACCATCGTGATGGCGATACTGATGTTGCGCGTCTGGGAAAATGTGAAATCTCCGGGATACGAGCGTGAGCTCAAAGTCCTGCATCTCGAAGCGGATCGTCTTACCTATGAGAACGGACGCCTTCTAGTCCAGATCCATCAATACGAATCGCCCAGTAATTTGGAGGCGCTGGCGAAAAAACAATATTCCATGATTCCCTTAGATCCTTCTCACCGCATCGGGATCCAACCGTGATTCGCGCCAAGCGCCTTTGGGCCACAACCGTTTTATCTTTAATGTTTTTCGGTTTCGTCGCAGGCCGATTGGGATACTTGCAACTCTATTGCCACGCCGCCCTGCAGGAGCGCGTGGACCGAGAGCAGAACCGCAATCATCGTAATACAGACGTCGAGCCTCGAGGAGCCATTTTGGATCGAACCGGCGCAGTCCTTGCGATGAGTATCCAGGGAGGCGCCTGTTTTGCCGATCCGCATCGTGTCACAAATATCGACGAATCGTCTCGTCTTTTATCGCCGCTCCTTCATCAGCCCCCGGCACAAATTCGCGCCAAGTTAAGTCAGCATCGGCGATTTGTTTGGCTGGCCCGGAGATTGGACCCCGAAACCGCGGAACTTGTGAAGGCCTTGAAGCGTCCTGGTATTACGGTGAGCTCCGATATAAAACGGTTTTACCCGGAAGATTCTCTCGCGGCTCAGGTTCTCGGAGTGGTCGGAGACAATCAACAAGGCCTCTCGGGCGTTGAACTCATCGTTGATCGTTGGTTGAGTTCGCGTTCTGTGCCCCTCTTGTTTAAGCAATGGACATTCGGTAAGCCGAAGCAGACGGCGCTCGCGGCCAGGTCTGATCTCGTCTCTCACTCCGTCGTGCTCACGATTGATCGAACGCTACAAACCATTGTTGAGCAGGAGCTTGCGATTCAGATGAAGATGTCCAAACCCAAAAGCGGAACGGTGATCATCCAGGACCCGCAAACAGGAGAAATTTTGGCGATGGCGACGGCGCCGTCATTCAATCCCAACCTGTGGGGTAGCCCCATGCAGCCAACGGAACTAGGGCCAGAGGAATTGAAAAACCCCGCGGTCGAACACGTTTTCGAACCGGGTTCTACTTTTAAAGTAGTCACGGCGGCCGCGGCTCTTGAAGAACATCGTGTGACGCCAACGGACACCTTCTTCTGCGAAAACGGCAGTTGGCAAATTCCCGGACGAACGATTCATGACCATGAGCGCGAAGGCGTTCTCACGTTTGCCCAAGTCATTAGCCATTCGTCAAATATCGGAACGGCCAAGGTGGCGCGACGCTTAGGTAAAGATCCACTCTATCGGTATGCGCGTGCGTTCGGGTTCGGAATGCCGACCGGATGTGGACTCCCGGGCGATGGATCGGGAATTTTACACCAAACCCACGATTGGCGACAGAGCAGTTTGGAAACGATTTCGTTCGGTCAAGAAGTGGGCGCCACTCCCTTGCAGATGGTCAACGCTTATAGCGTGATCGCGAACGGCGGGTGGCTCTTGGAGCCACGACTGTACAAAGGCGTCGTGGACGAAACAGGACAGTACCGCGAGTGGGCTCAGTCTCCTGCTATTCGCCGCGTCGTTTCTGCGGGTACCGTGGCCACCATGAAATTAATATTAAAAGGTGTTGTCGACGAAGGTACAGGAAAAGCCGCTCAAGTGGTAGGACTCTCTGTCGCAGGAAAAACAGGCACCGCTCAAAAAATAGATCCTCGAACGCATCAATATTCCGATACGCATTATCTCGCGTCTTTCTGCGGATTTGCCCCGGTTGAGCATCCGCGCCTCGTGATCGGTGTATTCCTCGACGAACCGCAAACAAACTATTGGGGTGGATCAGAAGCCGCACCCTTATTCGCGCGCATCTTGAAACATGCCGGTCCCTATCTCAAGTTGCAAACCGAACCCTTTGGCCCCTTGGCCACGTCGCGTGTTCTTACTCATTCCTAAATGAAAAACTTATCTGACTTGCTTCAAGATCTTCCCTGCACCGTCACGGGCAATCCCGATGTCGCAATCGAAGATATCGTGTTTGATTCCCGCAAGGTAAAGCCGGGCGCGCTCTTCGTTGCGATCCAGGGAGTACATCATGACGGACGAGCCTTCGCGACGGCTGCCGTGAAGGCGGGCGCTCGCGCCGTCATTTCACAAGATTTGATTCCACTCAATGACACCCCGTTTGTTCAGGTTCCCGACATTCAGAAAGCGCTCGCCCATATTTCTCTGCGCTTTTGGGACCGTCCCGCCGAGAAGTTGAAGCTGATCGGAATTACGGGTACCAATGGCAAGACAACCACGACTTATCTCATGGAATCGATATGTTCTGCAGCCGGA
>JAYWEN010000174.1:0-9731 GCA_043779245.1 Elusimicrobiota bacterium
ACCATGCGCGCGGTGGCGGCATCGACCAGTTCCTTGTCCCATGTGACGTCAGGGAATTCCACCCAAACGAATGGTCACGGGCTTTGATACAAACCGCGCCCTCTTATTGATTGCGGTGCTTGAAAAGCGCATGGGACTGCATCTCGAGACCGAGGACGTTTTTGTGAATTTAGTGGGTGGAATAAAAATTAAGGAACCCGCCATCGATTTAGGTGTTGCGCTCGCGATCGCCAGCGCGCACCGAAACCAAACGCTTGATCCAGGCACAGTCTGGATCGGCGAAGTGGGGCTTGGGGGAGAAATCAGATCCGTCGGCGCGCTTGCGATGCGCCTCTCCGAAGCCGCTCAGTTAGGATTCAAACGCGCCATCGTTCCGCAAACAAACCTTCGGGAAGCCGGGCGGGAGCTCAATTCATTAAAACTTGATATCCAAGGCATCCGCTCACTCTCCGAAGCATTAAAAGATCCCGCGGCGTAGGGATCAAAAAGGAAACGTGATATGACATTGTGGTTTTTTCGGTTGTTCGTTATTGTTTTATCTCCGGTCATTGGTTGGTACAAAGTATCGTCGGATTGGAAGGGGATTGCTGCCGGAGTCGCCGCTGCACTTTTCGTCATCGGCGTTGAAATCTTCATGGAGCACGTTCCCTTGGGTCATCTGTTGTATGGCGCCTTGGGCGGTGGTCTTGGGTTTATTTTCGCGGTCCTCATCAATGAAGTGGTGATCCGAGTCAATGAACCGCACCTGACGGGCTGGATGGAAAAAGCCGCGCCGTACGGTTACATCATCCTGACCTACTTGGGAGCGGTGATCGCGGTACGCAGGCAAGAGGAAGTGGAAAATCTGGATCGAGGCGACCTACCGCTCAAAGGCGGTAAGCGTCGTGGCCAGGACATAAAAGTAATCGATACGTCTGCGATTATTGATGGTCGAGTGGCGGACGTCTTTGAAACGAAATTCTTAACGGGCCCCGTGATCGTTGGACGCTTCATATTGAAGGAACTTCAGGATATCGCCGATTCTAGCGATCCCATCAAGCGCGCGCGCGGACGCCGAGGCTTGGACATTCTCCAGCGCCTTCAGGATCATCCCGACATTCAAGTGAAAGTCTACGAGAAGGACTATCCCGAAGTAAAAGATGTTGACGGGAAACTTGTCCTTTTGGCCCGCGAACTAGACGGAAAAATAATCACGACGGACTTTAATCTCAATAAAGTCGCCTCCCTTCAAGGCGTCGCGGTTTTAAACGTCAATGATCTTGCCAATGCCTTGAAACCAGCGGTTTTGCCGGGCGAAGCGATGACGACCTACATCGCCAAGGAAGGCAAAGAAAAAGAGCAAGGTGTGGGCTATTTGGATGACGGCACGATGGTCGTGGTCGAAGAGGGCCGCCGACTCGTGGGCAAAAAAGTGGACGTTATGGTCACCTCGGTCTTGCAGACGTCGGCAGGGCGAATGATATTTACGCGAATAAAGGATAAGGAATGAGACCTGTAGGGGTCGCCTGCCCTGCCTGTCGGCAGGCAGGTGGCGCACCCTGCCATTCATGAAACCAGACACCACGGCCATCATCGTCGCCGGTGGAAAAGGTCTTCGGTATGGCGGAAAGGTTCGTAAGCAGTATCTTCTCCTCCACCACCACCCAATTTTATGGTGGTCGATTTCAGCCTTTGCGCAAAGCGCCTCGATCTTGACGATTATCGTGGTTGTGCCATCGGGCGATCTTTCAAAAGTAGGCTCGCAAGTCAAAAACTGGGCCTTTCGAAAGCCCGTCTCGATCGTCGCCGGTGGGGAAACGCGCACCGACTCCGTCTCCAATGGTCTGGATGTCGCGCCGATCGACGGGCGTTATGTGGCGGTTCATGATGCTGTGCGCCCGCTTGTAACGCCTCACGTGATCGAGACCGTCATCAAAGCGGCTCGTCAAACAAATGCGGCGCTCGCCGCTTATCCCAGCAAAGATACGGTGAAACTGGCAGATTCCAAAGGCTTTGTGAAGGATTCTCCACACCGGGAAACCGTGTGGCTCGCCCAGACACCTCAAATTTTCGACCGGCGATTGCTCGAACGAGCCTATCGTCAGAAAAGCAGAGCGTCGACAGATGATGCTCAGTTGGTCGAACGGCTGGGCATCAAGGTGAAGCTAGTGAAATCGATTCCAGAAAATATTAAAGTGACCGTGCCGATGGATTTTGAAATGGCAAAAATCGTACTGAAAGAACGGGGGCTTACCCTCACCCCATCCCTCTCCCTCAACAGGGAGAGGGAGAACAGTAGTTCCTTCTCCCTGAGGAGGGAGAAGGCGGCGAAGCACGGATGAGGGTTTAATTATGTTTCGCGTCGGAATCGGCTACGATATTCATCGACTCAAAAAGGGCCGAGCGCTCTGGCTTGGCGGCGTCAAAATTCCTTTTGCCAAAGGCTTGGACGGGCATTCGGATGCCGATGCCCTCTTGCACGCCATCATCGATGCACTTCTCGGCGCGGCCTCCTTGCCGGACATCGGACATTACTTTCCACCGTCGGATCAATCGATTAAAAATATCTCTAGTGCGACGATGCTCGCCCGGGCGGTCTCCGAAGTGTATATGTCCGGCTACCGCATCGAGAATATTGATTCGGTCATTATCGCCGAGGCACCCAAGATCGCGCCCCACCGCGACGCGATGCGTGCCACGATCGCTAAGCTTCTCAAAATACCAACCCGCGACATCCAAATTAAAGGCAAGACGAACGAAGGTCTTGGCGATATCGGCAAAGGGAACGCCATTGCGGCACAAGCGGTCGCGTTATTAAAGAAGCGATGAGCCATTTATGAATATCCGTATTCACAACACGCTCTCCGCCAAACTTGAAGACTTTAAGCCCACGGATCCTGGCTTGGTTCGCATGTACGTGTGCGGCGTGACTCCTTACGACGTCTGCCATGTAGGGCACGCCCGTTGTTACGTGGTGTTTGATGTCGTTCGACGCGTTCTGAAAGCGAACGGGTACAAAGTCCGGTTTGTTCAGAACTTTACGGATGTCGATGACAAAATCATCGCACGAGCCAACGAGCGGATGATCACCACGACCGAACTGGTCCGCCAAAACATCGACGACTTTTACAACAAGATGGACGCGCTCGGCATTGAACGGGCGGACGTGTATCCCAAAGTCACTGAACACATCCCCGAGATCATCGCGCTCATTAAAAAGCTGATCGACGCCAAAGCCGCCTACAAGTTGGGTGGCGACGTTTACTTTTCCGTGAAGGCCTTCCCCGCTTACGGGAAACTCTCCAAACGCAACTTGACCGAGCTCTTGTCCGGTGCACGGGTGGATATTAATAAAGAAAAGCAAGACTCCTTAGATTTCGCGCTATGGAAGGAAACAAAGCCCGGCGAGCCTGCGGAAGTCTCGTGGGATTCGCCTTGGGGAAAAGGCCGGCCGGGCTGGCATATTGAGTGCTCGGTCATGGCGATGAAGCATTTAGGCGTGAACATCGACCTGCACGGCGGCGGGCTTGATCTCATTTTCCCTCATCACGAAAACGAAATTGCCCAGTCCGAAGCCGCCACCCGCAAGCCCTTTGTGAACCTTTGGATGCATAACGGTTTTGTGACGGTGAACCGTGAGAAAATGTCTAAATCGCTGGGAAACTTCTTTTCGCTAACCGAAGTGTTTGCGAAATATCAGCCTGCGGTCATCCGCTACATGCTCCTGACAGTTCACTATCGATCGCCCTTGGACTTTTCTCCTGATTTGTTGGAGCAAAGTCGCAACGCCCTTTCTGGACTTCGTGATTCGGTCGCGCGTGCCAATCGTGTTCTGCAGAAACAGATGCAGGGCGTGGATGAGTCCGACAAGCCATTGCCCGATGTCAGCGATGAGACGGACGCGCTCGTCAAAGAATTTCAGATCGCTTTGACGGAGGATTTCAACACACCTGGCGCGTTGGGTGTTTTGCATAAACTCACGACTTTAATGGAAAAGCAGTTTGCCACGAATCTTGTGTCGCGAGGGTCGGTGCGCTACATCATCAACCAAGTCCGCACCTGCGCCGAAGTCCTAGGCCTCGATCTTTTTTCCTTTATGCAGGGACTATTCATTCCGGCCGATGTTACCGCGCTCGGGAATGATCGGGAAGCCGCCCGCCAGCGAAAAGATTGGAAAGAGTCAGACCGCTTGCGCGCTGAAATTTCGGCACGCGGATATGTCGTCGAAGACACGCCGCAGGGACCGCGACTGATCCCCAAAGCCAATGCCTGATCTCCTCTACGGCCGACAGCCGATTCTCGAAGCCTTGAAGGCCGGTCGCCGTGAATTTCAGAAATTATGGATTCAAGATGGCGCGACGGGAGACACTCTTCCGGAAATCATTCGCTTGGCGCGTGAAAAAAATATTCCTGTCGAATGGTCGAAGCGCGATCAAATGGACCTCCGCGTGAATGGCAATCATCAAGGCGTGGTGGCGATTGCGACCGAAGTGTCCTATCAAAGACTTGAAGACCTGATCTCCGATCTCGTTCCAACCGACGTCTCTGTCGTTCTCTTGCTTGATGAAATTCAGGATCCGCAGAACGTCGGCGCTATATTACGGAGCGCCGGATTTTTTGGAGTGAAAGGCGTTGTGATGCCCAAATGGCGGACGGCGCCGGTCAGTCCGGCAGCGGCAAGGGTTTCTTCAGGAGGCGTTGATCGGGTCCCTGTGATTCGTGTCACAAATTTGAATCAGGCCATTCATGATTTGAAGGAAGCGGGTTTTGACGTTGTCGGAGCCGATATGGAGGGGACGCCGCTCGACTCCTATCCGGCGGGGCATCGAACAGCCATTGTCATGGGCAGCGAAGGCAGCGGTCTGCGTCGACTCGTACGTGAGCGGTGTGATAAACTATTGAAGATTTCCGGCTCCGGTGAATTGGATTCTCTGAATGTAGGCGCCGCTGCCGCTATCTTTCTAAACAAATTTTGCAATCCCGGAAAAGGTGCGCGCAGTCAGCACCGCAGCCTTTGAGACTTACGATGCGGTGCAGCCGACGTAGCTAGTCTGAGCAGTGAAGGTATGACCAAGCGATCAAATGCCAAGCAAGAGGCTAAAAAATTAATCGATAAACTGCCAGAAGCTGCAAGCTGGGATGACATTATGTATCAGTTCTATGTCCGGCAGAAATATGAACAGGCTGTTGGAGCGGCAGATCTAGGTGGCGGGATAGTTCACGATCAGGTGCATTATTTTCTTCTAAATTCGTATAATTATTAAATAATGATCCAATGGATATTCGTTTTGATTTGGACGCCGCCAAAGATCGTAAAAATCAACGCAAGCATAGTGTCTCCTTCGCGGAGGCTTCTTCAGTGTTTTTCGATGAGAAGGGCATTTTAATCCATGACTCAGACCATTCCGAAGAAGAAGATCGCTACATTCTTCTCGGAATGAGCGCAAAATTACGATTGCTTGTGGTCAGTCATGTCTATCGTGATAACGATAATGTGATCAGATTGATTTCAGCTTGGATCGCTACACCACAAGAACGTCATCAATACGCGAGGAATACATAATCATGAGAAAATCGTATGACTTCAGCCGTGGCATCAAAAATCCCTATGCGAAGCTGCTTAAACAACAGATCACCATTAATGTGGCCAAGCCAACCATTGCCTACTTTCAGAAGTTGGCAAAGCAAAGTGGAATTGGTTATCAAGTGCTCATTGATCTTTATCTGCGAGATTGTGTTGAGGAGCGTAGAAAACCGCGATTCAAGTGGGCAGCATAGCACCTGTTTTCCCGCCACTACGGCTTAGGCGGGTCCGCCAGAGACTTCGTGGCGGGGTAAAAAGGTGGTTGGTTCAAGTTCATGCAGTATTTACAATTATTAGCGGAATCTGTCAGAAGTGTTTTTGGAATAGATCAGCGCGCAGTCAGCCGACGTAGCTCAATTGGTAGAGCACCTGTTTTGTAAACAGGTGGTTGTAGGTTCAAGTCCTATCGTCGGCTGAGTGCGCGCTATTCGGTTGTTAGTTTTTTCCTTCGAACATTCTTCGGGTTGTCTCGTATATAGAGGCGTACATTTTCCAGCTCAATTTCATTTCTGATAATTCGGTCATGATACCCCCGTTGCCAAATTTTGGCGGTGGGGGTGTTTTGAATCCGATTAATTCTCGTGGTCGTAACTGATTTAAATTGAGCAATAATTGATCCCAATGACCTTGGTTGGCGCGATAAAATCGCCTCCGCATTTATTTGATTGTCCGAATCGCATTGGCAGGGCGCACCGCAGTGCGCCCTAACCATTAGAGACAAAACCATGCCAAAATATTCATCTCGCCTCGTGCGTGCTATAATTCCCCCTCTCTGAAGTTCTGAGCCGATAGTGGCCAGGTGGCTGAGCGGTCAAAAGCAGCAGACTGTAAATCTGCCCGGGTTTCCCGTACGTAGGTTCGAATCCTACCCTGGCCACCATCGGCTTTTTGTACCTCACAGAAACCTCACAAAGACCCCTCCGCATTGCTGAAACAGTTCTAAAAGACGAGATGATTCTGCGTCACAAAATTTACACGGAAAATCCTTGTTTGCCCTAAATTTCTCCCCTATAAGTTTATGTGCCCCCAGTCCATTTCATTGGTTTTGGTTCCCAACCTTCTTATTTGTGCGCGCGCGCGCGCGTTCTCAGGCTCGTCGGACGATTTGGGCTGGTTTTTACGCTGTTCTCTTGTGCTCTTTTAGTCGCCCGACCGGCGAATGCGACATATCCAAATGGTTACTCCCAACGTCGCACGATCACAATCCCCGCCCAAACCACAAACACGAGCACCCTGAGTAATTTCCCAATAGTCATCTCCGGAACCTTTACGTATTTATCGACCGTCACAGCCTCAGGCGGCGTTGTCACCAGTACCAGCGGATACGACATTATTTTCTCGACGAATTCTTCGGGAAGCCCTCTCTTAAATTGGGAAACGGAGAAATACGTGGGGGCGACAGGAGAAGTTCAACTATGGGTCAAAATGCCAACGATCTCCTCTTCCACGGCTCAAACTCTCTACATGTATTACGGAAATTCTTCGGTGACTGTATTCCAGAGCACCGCCACAGGCACATGGGATGGCAATTTTGGTGGTGTCTGGCATCTTAAGAATACAACCACATTAAGTGCCACAGATTCCACGTCCAACGGAAACGCCGGGAGTGTCACAAGCGTAAGTGCTGCGCAAGGAAAAATTGATGGGGCTGGAAGTTTTGGAGGGACTCCTTCCCAAATTGACGTCGGCAGCAATTCGTCCGTACAGCCGACTAGTGCAGGAACATTCAGTATCTGGGGGTATTGGACCGCCTTGACGAATTCTCCAGCGCTGATCAGTAATCACAATGAATTGGCAGGCTCCGATGGAGCCGGACTCTATTCTGATAGCGGTGGAAACGTGACACTTGAACTCTGCAACAACAGCGGAGGTCGCACGACGATCACAGGCGGAGGCGTTAGTGCGAGTACATGGGTTTACGTTGTTGGAACGTGGGACGGCGTTAATATAAAGATATTCATTAATGGAAACCAAGCCAATGCCGGCACACAGTCTGGTATCTCTCCAGTCCCTGGGTTCAACACACGAATAGGTATCGATGGGAATCTCTCTCGAGCGCAATATTATTTCAACGGATTTTTGGATGAAGCCCGAATCTCTAGCATTGCGCGTTCGGCGGATTGGATCGCCACCGAATATCGGAATCAAAACTCGACAACGACGTTCTATTCGATTGCCGCGGGGACCTCTCCGGTCGTGAATCCCACGATTGTATCTGTGGCAAGCACCACCATTTCTTCCACATGGACATTGCCCTCAGACCCTACCCTCGGATTTGAACTCCAGGCCTCCACCGCGAGTGACTTTTCTGGAACGATTATTAGTAGTGTGACCTCGAGCACGAGCGCACTCACTCTGGCGTTCACCACGGGAACATTAACAGCGAATACCACCTACTTCGTTCGTGTTGGGGCGCTCTTCAGCGGCACAACGGTCTATACGAACACAACTCCTTCAAGCACCTCGACCCTCTCAAGCCCATTGCCGAGTGGATCGATTTACTTTGTGACGGGGACAGCGATCACAGCTAACTGGGCACCGTTCGGATCGGGTTCTGGCACGAACACGTCAGAAGGTTATCGATTGGAAGCCTCGACGGCCGCAGATTATTCTGGAACATTGTATTCCAGTGCCACGCCTTCTGTGGCGCTCAGCACGTTAACCCTTAGCTCACTTGCGTATGCGACGACGTATTACTTGCGAGCTGCGACGCTCAATTGGAATGCCGTGCCCAGTTACACCACGCTCGGTTCGACGGTCACGCCCGTTCAAAACTGCTCAGCACTAAGCAATGTCCAGAGCAGCTCCTGGTCCTTAGCGTCAACCTGGGATTTGGGATTTGTTCCAGCGAGTTGTAATTCCGTGACGGTTGTCGGTGGGAGCACGGTCACAGTTGACATCCCCACCGCCCAGGCCAGCACGACAACCGTCAGCGGAATGCTCACATTCAGTCGGGTCGCCAACAGTACGCTGACCATAGTCGGAGGGGATATGTCCGTAAATCCGGGCGGCACGCTCGATATGGGGTCGCTTTCAAATCCAATTCTGAACTCATCAGCCTCCCTCGTTCTGGCGTATGGCACGGCCCCAGTGACGTATGGACTCATCATTAACAACGGCGGAAACTTTGTCATGTACGGAAATTCCGCCAGCACGGGGACGTCGCGAAATGTCGTCGTGCGTTCGTCCGGTTCGTATGCGTCCTCGCGTATGGCCTATATTGAAAACCTTGTGCAAAATGCCACTAGCTTTGACCTGGCCTATGGCGAATTTTCGGACCTGGGGTATTTCAACAACCCAGGGCGTGAGGGGATCACGTTCAATGGATTTGGGACTACAGGTTCTATCTCTTCATGCTCAATTCATGATGGCATGTACGGTGTATACAGTAACCAGGGGACAGGAATTACCATTCAGTCCAATCTGATGAACAATTTTGGTCTTCAACCAATCAATGTCTCAGGCTCATATAATCGCGTGCTTTCGAATACTGTAATAAGCGGTTACTTCACCATCGTTATGGGTGGGAGCTTTAATATTGCTCAACAAAATACCATGTATAACGGAATCGGGATGTATGTGCTCGGTTCCAATATTGTTTCTTCACAAAATCAAGCGATCAATAGTTATTCAACGGGACTTTCACTGTTTGGGTCAGACAGCATCACAGATTCCGATGTGGTCACCGGAAGTACTGGCTCTGGTGTTTATCTTGGTGGAACCACCGGCAACACGCTTCTCAATACAACACTTTCTTCAAACGCAGGGGGGGGAGTTTTCCTGTTTTCCGGAACCGGATATGAGTTCGCCAATGGACAGATTGGATATTCCACCAATTCAATTTCTTCTCCTGATGCAGGAGGGGAAGTGGTGTCCGGTGGGAACGGTGCAAGCCAAATGAGAATTAGAAATGCAAAAATAAATCCCGCCATTGGAATCAGTTCACGCACATTCGGAGTAGGAGGGACGGGCCTCGCCACTTATGCACAGAACAGTTCTTCGGGAACCGTTACGCTATACGGTAATTACAGCGTGTCAGGGGCCACGCTAGCGCTAAATTATTTAAACCCTTCACTCAGCGCAACCTATAAATCACCGTTTCGCGTGTTTGGCGGCTCGAATCACTCGATCGTAAACGTGGTCGTCTTTGATTCAAGTACGCTGAGTG
>JAYWEN010000175.1:0-4073 GCA_043779245.1 Elusimicrobiota bacterium
GGCGCCCAATCCGAACGTGGGTCGGGTGTCCGAACACAATAGGTTCACAGACACGATGGATTCGAGGATCGCGCAGCGCCTTGGCCACGATTTCCGGACCAATGCCGGCCGGATCCCCAAGGGTTATGGCGATGCGAGGTTTAATCGAGGTTATTGACCTTGATATCGGCTTTGGAACGAAGATCTTTGACGTAGGATTCAAAGCGCTTAGCGCCGCGCTGCTGGAACAAATACTCCCGCAGATCGTCTTTAATTTCATCCATCGACATCTTTCCGGCGGCTTTCTTTTCTTGAACCTGAATGATGTGATAGCCAAAATCCGTCGTCACGATATCGGAAGTCTGTCCGACGCTTAGCGAGAAAGCGGCCTTGTCGAATGGAGGGACCATGTCGCCGCGCGAGAAATAGCTTAAGTCGCCACCGCGGTCCTTGCTTCCGGGATCGTCTGAAAACTTCTTCGCCAACTCCGCAAAATCCTCGCCTTTCTTTAAGCGAGCCTGCGCGTCTTTAATTTTCTTGAGCGCGGTTTCGCGTTCATCCTTCGACGCGTTCGGGCTCACGCGAACCAAGATATGCCGCGCGCGAACGCGTTCACTGAATCGGCGTTCAACGGCTTTGGCTAGCGCTTTCAGTTCTTCAAGTTCGCTTGCCGTGTGGCTGCCCGGGATCGGTTTATCCTTCACGATCGCGTCGAGCGTATCAAACAGGCCTTTGATTTCCTCGTCGGTCGGGGCAGGGGTTTTGGCTTTGACTTCTTGATCGATCAGCTTGATCGTTGCCAATTGATCTTGGATGTGTTTGCGGAACTCGTCACTAGACATCCCTTCTTTTTCGAGTTCCTTATTAAATTCGCTTTCCTCATTGAATCGCCCGCGCACTTTCTTCACGCCGTCGTCGACTTCCAGCTGGCTCACGCGAATTGTTTTCTTCTTGGCTTCCTGCACAAGGAGGCGATCATCGATCATCTGGTCCAAAATGCGCTTTTTAATATCGGCGATGCGTTCCGGCGTTTGTTCAGCGGCGGGAGAAGCCTTCTTAAATTGCTCGAGGATGGGAGCGGCGTTCTTTTGAAATTCAGAGAGCATGATCGCTTGGTCGTTCACCGTGGCAACGGTTCGATCGAGCACCTTCGCCTGTCCCATGGACGGCAAGCTAAAAGGCAAAAGGCAAAAGGCAAAAAGCAAAACTTTTGACATTTGATTTTTGACCTTTGACTTTTGATTTGAAGTTGAAAAGCTTTTCATGGTTTTGATGGCTCCTCTAAAGACAAGCCGGACATGGCTTGATCGTCTACTTTGACGCCTAGGGTTGATTGCTTGGCCGTGACCCACTGGTTAAATTTATCGCGTTCCAGTTTTTGACGAATTTCTTCTTTCACGTCTGGAAACGAGCGAGCGGGAAGCTGTTTCTCCCCTAACTTCTTAATAATATGAAATCCGAACTGGCTTTTAACGACGCCTGAAATTTCACCAAGCTTTAACTTGTAGGCCGCATCTTCAAATTCAGGGACGAGCATTCCGCGATGGAAAGGAGAAAGCTTCCCTCCGCGAATCGCAGTGGCGGGATCTTTGGAAACCTCGCGCGCGATTTTGTCGAAGGCTTCGCCGCCCTTCACGCGATTAAGCGCCGCCTGCGCCTCGGGTTCTGAACTCGTTAAAATGTGCGCGGCCAGGAGCTCGACAGGTTTTTCATAATCGTTACGATGGTCGCCGAAATATTTTTCCACGTCGGTATCGCTCGCAGCCAATTCCTTGGTACGCAGCCTGCGAATGGTGCTTTCGACTTGGAGCGTCTCTTCGTATTCCTGCAAGCGCCGTTTCCATTCGACCTTAAATTTTTCGACAGCGGCCTTATACGCCGGATCCTTGGTAATCCCAAGCTTTTCGGCTTCGGAAAGAAGCACCTTTTCGCGAATGAGGAGATTGAGAAACTGTCTGCGCCCTTCGGCCGAGGTGACGTATTGCTGGTAGGCGGCAGGGGTTTCTTGGAGGCGAGCTTTTAAATCGCCAGTCGTGATCTTATAGGTTCCCACCTGGGCCACGGCGGGTCCGTCGGAAGCGCTCCGGCTGGGCATACGATCGCAGGCCGCTAGGCTCAGGCCCACGGAAACAAAAAAAAGACCGCGAATGCCAGTCTGTTTCATGTCGGGACTATATCAAATCGCTTTGTGGGTTCCCAAGAGATCCTTGGAGATTTTCTAGCGCGATCCGGCCGCAAGTTGAGAGCTTAAGAATCGTTCAATCGCGTATAAGGTGAGTTGTCCGCTGGGCCCGCCCATAAAGGCGTCCAAGCCATGGGTGCCATTTGGCAAAGCCAAATACAGATGGCGCCGACCCGCCGTTGGCTGGGCTTGGTGTAACCTACAACAAGATCGGTTGGACCGTAGAGAGAGATAATGCCGCGTATGCTTGGATTCTTGTTAGCGTAGGCCGCGCTCAGTGCAATTTGTCCTCCAGCCGATCGCCCCAAGAGCACTACGCGGGATGCGTCAATTTGCAGTTCGGTTGCATGCGACTTCAAATAATCAAGCGCATGAAATATATCCTCCTGTGCGGCTGGAAACGGCCATCGTGGGGCGAGCCGGTAATTCACCGAGGCGACCGCATACCCCAAGGACGCTAGAGCGTTTCCGCTTAGAGGACAGCAAGACAGGGTTATCCGACAGGTCGAACGGTGAAATACCAAACCCAAGCGATTAGTGCACCTTGCAGAGGCACACGTATGAGCAGATAAAGTGGACCGCCGCCCTGACCCCCGACGTCGATGCGGTTGATGGCCGTGTAAATATTAGCGGGCAGAACGGCCACGAGGAGAATGACTAAACAAATCCCTGCCACGTGTGAAACTCCGGGAACCCAAATGCCGATGGCTCCGGCGATCTCGAGAACTCCGCTTAAATAGACAATCCACTCTCGTGGGCCAACCCACGCTGGAAGCATGCGCACCATCGAGGACGTCACAAAAAAATGAGCCACCCCTGTAAAAAGAAAAACGATGGACACGCAGAGCTTTCCTCTCCATTGGGGCGTTGAAGCCCAAAATCCGAGAGTATTCAAAAGACTCAAGGCAAAATATGGACCTAAAAGAATACAGAGAAGCAAGAAGACCAGTTTCATGTTTTCTCCCGAGGGTCGTCGCTACTTTTGAATAGTCGCAAAGAGGTCCTGTAGGTAGTGAAGCGGGCCTGAAGACTCGAAAGCTTGGCGTTCGATAGTGACGGTAAAGGGCGGACCCGGGCGGAACCGAAGGCCTGTGCGATTACTGGCGAGGTTCAAAATGGTCGCAGGCTGGATCGGTGTATTTGCCAAGAACTGGATATCTAACGACGAGGGCTTCTGCATCACGCCCGAGATTCCAAGGTCGCGCGCTTGAATGCGCAGAGTGGATACCTCCAACAAGGAAAGCGCTTCGGTGGGCAAAGGTCCGAAGCGGTCTTCCAGTTCGTTTTGCACCGCTTTGAGCGCCTCCAAGTTTTCAGCTGCGACCAGTTTCTTATAGAACAAAATACGCAGCTCTTCGCTAGGCATGTAATCGGCTGGCAAGAAGGCGTGAACGGTGAGATCCATACTGGGAAACCGTGTCGCGCTCGGTGGGGGTTCGCCTTTGAGCCGGGCAATTTCTTCCTGCAAAAGCTGTGAGTACATGTCGAGACCGACGGCCGCGATGTGGCCATGCTGCTGCTGACCGAGCAAATTCCCGGCGCCGCGAATTTCCATATCGCGTACCGCAAGTCGATACCCGCTGCCGAGTTCTGTGAACTCTCGCAATGCCTCAAGGCGGGCGCGGGCATCCTGCGTGAGCGGAACCGAGGGCGAATAGAACAGATAGCAGTAGGCTTTTTGACGTTCACGTCCGACCCGGCCGCGGAGCTGGTACAGCTGCGAGAGTCCAAAGTCTTCGGCTTCTTCGACAATGAGCGTGTTGGCGCTCGGGATGTCGATGCCCGATTCAATGATCGTGGTGCAGACCAGCACATTGAAGCGCTGGCGATGGAAGTCGAGCATCGCTTGCTCGAGCTCGCGTTCCGGCATCTGCCCGTGGGCGATACGGATGCGCGCCTCGGGCACCAGTTC
>JAYWEN010000176.1:0-6763 GCA_043779245.1 Elusimicrobiota bacterium
AGTTGTTATCCCCGAATTGGGACCCCTTTAAGTTTCAGATAGTGCTTTAAGTCTTTGATCTTTAGTTCTTGACGATGAAATAGCGAGGCGGCCAGTGCCGCATGCGCATGTCCTTTTGTAAATGCTTCCAGAAAATGTTTCTTTTCTCCTGCGCCACCGCTCGCAATGACAGGGATTCCAGTCCGGTCACTAATCTCACGCAGGAGTTCGACGTCATAGCCGATCTTCGTCCCATCCCGGTCCATGCTTGTCAACAAGATTTCCCCAGCGCCCAATTCTTCGGCTTTTTTTACCCATTTCACCGCGTCGAGGCCCGTGTCATGTCGTCCACCATAAATGAAAACGTTCCAACCCTTGCCAGTCGTATTCTTCTTCGCATCAATAGCCACAACAATGCATTGCGATCCGTAACGGACCGCGCCGTCTGTGATTAGGCGCGGCTTCTGGACGGCGATCGTGTTGAGCGAAACTTTGTCGGCTCCCGCATTTAGAAGCGTCCGTATATCTTCAAGAGAACGGATCCCGCCACCGACTGTGAGTGGAATAAATACTTGTTCGGCCGTCCTCTCCACCACTTTCAACAATATTCCGCGCTTCTCTGAGGAGGCAGTGATATCAAGGAAAACAAGCTCGTCGGCGCCTTCGAGGTTGTATCGCTGCGCCAGCTCCACAGGATCACCCGCATCCATGAGGTTAAGAAATTTTGTTCCCTTGACCACTCGGCCTCCATGGACATCCAGGCAAGGGATAATGCGTCTCGCAAGCACTCGATTGTTTAATGGCCCGCGACTCGAATCGCGTCCTGCAGCGTCATCTGACGGTCGTACAGGGCTTTACCGATAATGATGCCCGAGAGCCCTCGGACTTCCAATTCTCGAAGCTGGATCACGTCATCGATCGAACTAATACCCCCAGAGACGATCACCTCCGCACCTTCCGCCGCTGATAAAAAGAGTCGGATACCGGCTAAATTGGGTCCCGTCATCGTGCCGTCCTTTCGGGTATCCGTAAATAAAAGACATTTCACACCCATGCCGATCATTCGTTTCGCTAAATCCTCAAACCGCACCGCTGAGATTTCCTTCCATCCTGAGACCGCGACGAACTCTTCTGAGACATCAATGCTCACGGCGATTTTAGAGCCATACTTGCCGATCGCTTGCGTAACGAGCTCAGGATTGTGAACGGCCGCGGTTCCAAGTATCACTCGGTCTACACCGGCTTCAAACGCGGAATCAATGGCGGGCATCGATCGAAAGCCTCCACCGATTTGAATCGGAAGCGAAATGGCTTTTTTCATTCGCGCCACTTTATCCAGATTAATCGGTGCACCCTGAAAAGCACCATCGAGATCGGCGATATGAAGCATCGTTGCGCCGCGTGAAACCCAAATGCTCGCCATCTCGACAGGGTCTTTCCAGTACACGGTTTCTTGATCTTCTTTTCCCTGGTACAGTCTCACGCATTGGCCGTGTCGTATATCAATGGCAGGAATCACGAGCATAAAGACACCTCGCTAACAAAGTTCCGCAGAAGGCGCTGACCTTGGTCTCCGCTTTTCTCCGGATGGAATTGACTGGCGAAAAGATGCCCCTTGGCGATCGATGAGCAGAACGACTCGCCGTATTTGGTTTGGGTCGCCACAATCGATTTATCGAGCGGCGCGGGAAAATATGAATGGACGAAATAAAAGAAATTCCCTTTCGGAATTCCGTTGAGCACGCGTGTCTTGACCGCCGGACCTGGATCAATCGTGTTCCAGCCCATGTGCGGCACTTTGAGAGCAGAGGAGTTGGCCATCTTGAACTTCACCACTCTTCCTCTTAAAAAACCTAAGCCCTTCGCCTTGGAATTCTCCTCGCTTCGTTCGAAAAGCATTTGCAGACCTAAACAAATTCCCAAGAAAGGTTTGTTTCGCTCCAGGGACTCAAGAATTGGGGCGACGAGTTTCTTAGCGCTAAGTCGTCTGATGGCTTCGCCGAACGCACCAACGCCAGGCAGTACAACACCGGCCGCGCGCCTGATCACAGACGGAGAGTCGGTCACTTTCACGCGACCACCCGCTTTCTCGATGGCTTTACTGACACTATGCAAGTTTCCCATTTCGTAGTCGATGACAGCTATTAAGGGCTTCACTTCGCCATCCGAATACGGAGCGAACCGGCGTGGGATTCCATTCCTTCCGTTTGTCCCATGACGAGCGCGGCTTCCCAGCGCGCTTTCTCAGAATTTCGAGCTTGAAATCCCATCACGCTGCTGCGTTTAAAGAATGTCGCGACGGAAAGGCCGCTTGAAAAACGGGCGGCACGATTGGTCGGAAGCACGTGCGACGGTCCAGCCACGTAGTCACCCAACGCGGCCGGAGTTGTAGGGCCGAGAAATATAGCTCCTGCGTGACGAATCTTTGGCAGATAATTTTCAGCATTCTTAAAGAGAAGTTCCAGATGCTCAGCCGCCATCGTGTTGGCGATCTCAAGAGCCTTGTCCAGGGTCGACACATACTGGAAAGTGACACGGCTTTTAATCGCTGGCAAAATGAGCGCGCGCACCTTTTGGATGAGTCCCTTATCCGTTGAAAGCAATAGAGCGTGCGCTTCAGGGTCATGTTCGGCTTGAGCCTGGAGGTCCAGCTGGACAAATTCGGCAGGGGTAGACCGATCGGCGATGATCACTACTTCGCTTGGGCCCGCCAAGGAATCGATCCCTACGCGACCAAAGACTTGGCGTTTGGCTTCCGTGACAAATTGATTGCCGGGACCGACTATAAAGTCGACCGCCTTCACGGTCTTCGTCCCATAAGCCAATGCAGCGATGGCACCGGCACCGCCCATTCGATACACAACATCACAACCTGCCATGGAGGCAGCCGTCATGACTTCGGGAGTCAAATTCTTAGGAGGGCTGGCTATAGCGACCCGTTTTACGCCTGCGACTCGAGCTAAAATGGCCGTCATGAGTACGGTTGACGGATACGGAAATCGACCTCCAGGAATGTAGAGACCGACGCTATCCACAGGCCGCACTAATTGCCCTAACCGAATCGAACCTTCGGACGTCATCCAGCTATTCATCATCCGAGATTTCTCAAGACGCGCAAAACGTTCAATGTTCTTGGCACATTCCTTTAAGCTCTTTAGAAAACTAGGGGATACTAGTCGGCTCGCGGCACTTAGTTCCCGGGTCGGAACGACCAATTGGACCGGCGTTAAAGTGACTTTGTCGAAGCGTTTGGCTTGTTCGCATAAAGCCTTATCACCGCGGCGCTCCACATCGCGTAGAATGTCGCGAACGATGTCAGAAATTGCTTTCATTTGAGTCGAAATTGTATCAAAAACACAATCTGTTCACTTATTCCTTCGACCTTTGGATTTGCGCTCCAAGTTGGGTGAGTTTCCCCTCAATATCTTCATACCCACGGTCTAAATGGTAGACACGGTGAATGACACTTTGCCCCTTAGCCGCAAGCCCCCCCAAAACAAGAGCGGCACCTGCGCGGAGATCCGAAACCATTACGGCGGCGCCAGAAAGTTGGGATACGCCCTGTACCGTGGCGGTGTTTCCACGAATTTGAATGTTAGCCCCCATTCGTTGAAGTTCCGGGACGTGCATAAAGCGATTTTCGAACACGCGCTCAGTGATCTGCGCTACACCTGAGGACACAGACATAAGCGCTAGCCATTGGGCTTGGAGATCGGTTGGAAAGCCTGGATGAACCGCGGTTTCGACGCTGACGGGATTGATGACCATGGATCCTTTGATTCGGATCGTATCTTTCGTCGTCTCCACATGAATCCCGGCCTGCTTCATCTTGGTCGTCAGAGCGATGAGATGATCAGAGGTCACCCGTTTAAGCGTCACATCGCCTTGCGTCATGGCCGCGGCGATCATGTAGGTACCGGCCTCGATGCGATCGGGAATGACGTCATGCGTAGCGCCGTGCATTTTGGCGACACCCACGATGACGATCGTTTCCGTGCCGGCGCCAGTGACTTTAGCGCCCATCGCGTTAAGGAAGTTTGCGAGGTCTTCTATTTCAGGTTCCATCGCGGCGTTATGAATTTCGGTCCTTCCCGGAATGAGACTGGCGGCCATCATCAAATTCTCGGTTGCGCCTACACTGGCAAAATCAAGAGGAATAACAGCCCCTCTAAGTTTTTCAGATGTGACGTCGACATACCCTTGGTCGAGTTTGATGGTGGCGCCAAAATGGCGAAATCCGTCCAAGTGAATATTGATCGGTCTACCGCCGATGGCGCATCCGCCGGGGAGGGAGGCTTTGACTTTTCCTAGTCGAGCTAGTATGGGTCCCATCACGACAATACTGGCGCGCATTTTTCGCACGAGTTCGTAGGGCGCTTCATGATTCAGTTTCGCGCCCGCCGTAATCTCGATCTCTTGGCCGTTTCGGACCACGTTCTTTCCGAGGAACGCGAGCAGAGCCATCACCGTATCAATGTCGTCGAGCTGGGGCACATTGCGTACAAGACAGCGATCATCTGTGAGTAGAGTCGCGATCAACATCGGGAGCGCGGCATTCTTCGAGCCAGAGATGACAACTTCCCCTTTTAAAGGGCGACCGCCTTGCAGCGTTAAAATATCCATAGCTACTCCTTTCGCTCGGCTTGAATGATACGAGGAAGGCCTGCGAAGTCTCTAAACATTTGGACGTTGTTCCACTTCCCGGCTTGTTCGAGCAATCGTGTGATGCTTTTTGATTGTTCAAATCCAATTTCGAGGAGTAGGAATCCTCCAGGACTCAAGACTTCCGCGGATTGGCGAATACAGGGTTCAATCGCATTTAATCCTTCTTTACCGCCGTCTAAAGCCAAACGAGGCTCCCAACGCAGTTCGGGTTCCAATGAATCCATTTCCTTCGTTGTGACATAGGGCAGATTGGCGACGATGAGATCGGCTTGAGTGTGTGTCGATATTAAAGGCATTAAAAGGTCTCCGTGCACCCAATCGACACGGTACTCGGTAGATATGTGCGTTTCATTATGTCGAGCAATGTTCAAGGCCTCCAGCGACAAATCAATGGCAATAAGACGACTTACCTTTTCATGGCCAATGAGCGATAAGGCGATGACGCCTGATCCCGTTCCTACATCCACAACCGTAGCGGCTTCGCTTCTGCGTTCGAGCAGCCTCAGCGCTTGTTCCACAAGCAACTCTGTTTCAGGCCTTGGAATTAAAACGTCAGGGGTGACGAGCACATCAAAATCGCGAAAGGGCTGCTCGCCCGTGACGTACGCTAATGGTTTTCGTTGCTCGCGTTCTTGGATCCACTCCTTCAAGCCGTCGATCACTTGCGGCGGGAGTTCTTCATTTCGGCAGAGAAGAAGTCGCGTTCTTGGGATCTGCAAGTAAGAAGCCACTAGAAATTCGGATTCTAGTCGCGCGTTGGGGATACCGACGCTTTTCAAACATTGCGATGCGGCCTGAATGGCCTGCTCCACAGTTTTCATGAATGATTGTTCTGCGCGGCAAGCTCGGCGATCAACTTTTCCTGTTCGCGCTTTTGGAGCTCTTTAATCAGCGCATCGATATTGCCTTCCATAAATCCGGGCAGGTTATGAACGTTGAAATTAATGCGGTGATCCGTCACGCGATCTTGAGGATAGTTGTAGGTGCGAATCTTTTCGCTGCGGTCCCCTGTTCCGACTTGACTACGCCGCTCGCTGGAAATCTCTTTATCCTGTTTTTCTTGCAGCTGTTCCAGCAAGCGAGATCGAAGCAAACTCATCGCTCGCGCCCTGTTTTTAATTTGGCTGCGCTCTTCCTGACAGGCCACGAAAAATCCGGTCGGAATGTGGGTGATCCGAACCGCGCTGTCAGTTTTATTGATGTGCTGACCTCCGGCTCCAGACGCACGGAAGGTATCAATGCGTAAATCGTTCGGATCAATTTTTAAATCCACTTCATCGGCTTCGGGCAATACGGCGACGGTCGCGGTGCTCGTGTGAATGCGTCCGCTGGCTTCTGTAGACGGTACGCGCTGAACCCGGTGCACGCCGCGCTCATACTTCATGTGCGACCAAACGCCTACACCAGACATTTCAATAATGACCTCTTTAATGCCCCCGCGGTCAGAAACGCTGGAATCAATTGGCTCCATCTTCCAGCCATGATTTTCAGCGAAGCGTTGATACATGCGTAAGAGATCGGATGCAAACAGTCCCGCTTCGTCGCCGCCAGCACCCGCACGAATTTCCAAGATGATATTGCGGTCTTCATACGGATCCTTCGGCAAAATGGCTAGCTGGAGATCTTTCTCGAGGTCGAGAATGGCCTGCTCGAGTTTACGGAGATCGTCTGCCGCCAACTTCTGCATTTCCGCGTCTGAGGTTTGAAGGAGATGTTCGAGGTCCGCTTTCTCGCGGAGCTGCTTTTGATACTGGGTGGCTTTCGCCATTATAGGTGCAAGCCGCGAATGTTCTCGGCTTAATTGGAGGAGGAGCGCGTTATTGGCGACCGTTTCGGGCAGACTTAAATCATGCTCGACGCGATCGAACCGTTGGCGCAGCGAATCAAGAGGCCCAAGAAGATCCATATATTTCCATAAAAAGAAAACAGGTCGCCTGTTGTCTGGCGACCTGCTTCAGTGGGAGATTGAGCTAATGAGACTTGGTTGGCGCGGGCTTGTCGGCCTTTTTGGAGTCGATTGAACCTGGCTTGGTTTTCACCGGAGCCGAGCTCAAGACTTTCATCTTCTTTTTTAGAATGGTTGTTTTCTGTCCTTTGGCCATCGCCGCGGTTTTCTTCG
>JAYWEN010000177.1:0-2081 GCA_043779245.1 Elusimicrobiota bacterium
GCGTTCACCAGAATATTCCGCGAGGCGAATTCACGCGCACACGTCTTGGTTAGCGAGATGACGCCGCCTTTTGAAGCGGAGTAGTTAGCTTGCCCCGCGTTGCCCATTTGCCCAACTACCGAGGCGATATTCACGATCCGGCCCTTGCGATTCTTCATCATGGGACGAATCGCGGCCTTCGTACAGTTAAAGACCCCTTTTAAATTAACAGCGATGACGGAATCCCACTCATCATCGCTCATGCGCATCAATAAATTATCACGCGTAATTCCCGCGTTGTTGATGAGTATATCAATTCGACTAAACTTGTCAAGCGAGGCCTCGACGAGCCTTTCACAGTCGACAAACTGCGACACATTGCCTTTTACACCCAACGTTTCGACATTTTTATCTTTCCCAATTTGTGCCGCCGTGGCCTGAACAGCCGCTTCATCAATGTCCGACAAAACGAGTTTTGCGCCTTCATTGGCAAACAGGGTGGCAATCGCTTTCCCGATACCTTGCGCGCCGCCGGTAATTACAGCTACTTGATCTTTAAGTCTCATGGGGTCCCCTTTCGTATCATGGATAACGAGTTTTGTACTTCTTCCAACGCTTCAAGTGTCTCGGTCGAAAAGCTTTTCAGTTGTTTGTCGATTCGGCGAAGAAGGCCACTCAAAACCCGCCCTGAACCACATTCAACAAATGTGTCGCAATGAATACTCTTCAATGACTCGATAGACTTAACCCATTCCACCGAGTGATCCAACTGCTGCGCCAAAGCCGCTTGGATAGAGACGGCATCCTGATGGCATTGCCCGTCAACGTTCATAACGACAGGACAAGTAGCATCTTTAAAAGAGACTTGGCTCAAATTAGCTTTCATGCGCATCGCTGCATCACGCATTAAAGGAGAATGAAACGCGCCCGACACGTTTAAAGGAATGACGCGCTTGGCCCCTTCAACGGCGGCGGCCGAAAAGGCTTCAATGGCTTTCTTTTCCCCCGCCACCACGATCTGTTCTGGACTGTTAAAGTTTACAGGAACACATGTCCCGTGAGCCTCTTGAACGTTTTTGCACATCACTTCGATGGCTTCGCGACTCAGTCCCAAGACGGCCACCATGCCGCCCGGATGTTCCTCGGCCGCCGTTTTCATCAAAAGCCCACGTTGTCGAACCAAATCAAGACCTTCGGTAAAACCGAAAACGCCAGCCGCCGCAAGCGCCGCATATTCGCCGATGCTGTGCCCGGCTACGGCTTCGGGAACCACTCCCAAGGAACGCAAAACAGCAAACACAGAATAGCCCGTCACATACAAGGCTGGCTGAGCGATATCGGTTTGACGAAGCTGATCTTCAGATCCTTCTTTACAAATTTTAAGTAGATCCCAATCCAACACTTGGCTGGCTTTCTCGAACGCATCGGACGCATCCGGAAAACGTTCCGCAAGAGCCACGCCCATGCCGACGGCTTGCGATCCTTGACCTGGAAAGATAAAAGCGATTTTGCCCATTTAAAATTGAATGACCGACGCGCCCCAGGTAAGGCCCGCGCCAAAAGCGATCAGCTCCACCACGTCTCCTTTGCGAACGCGGCCTTGTCGCCGCGCCTCGTCTAACGCCACGATGGTCGTGGCCGCCGACATATTGCCATATTTGTCGACGTTCACAAACACCCGGTCGCGAGGGATGTTCACGCGTTGAGCAATGGCCTCGATAATACGCAGGTTCGCTTGATGAGGAATCAAAAGCGCCAAATCAGAATCCTTTTTGCCTGCGAGCTTGAGCGCTTGTTCGGATGCAGAAATCATTTTAAGCACGGCAAGCTTAAAGACTTCTTTTCCTTCCATCTTGATCGTCGGAACGGTCCCAGGATTGCGAGACCCGCCGCCCGGAACGTTGAGAATGTCCGTATGGGTCGCATCGGAGCGAAGATAGGTGGAGAGAATCCCCCCACCTCCGGAACGCTTTTGAAGGACGGCCGCGCCCGCTCCATCCCCAAACAAAACACAGGTATTGCGGTCTTTCCAATCGGTAATCGATGAAAGTTTCTCGGCCCCAATCACGAGAGCGACTTTGTAATCTCGGCTTTCCATAAGA
>JAYWEN010000178.1:0-7489 GCA_043779245.1 Elusimicrobiota bacterium
CACAGATTTATCCCCTTCAATTCTCAATCATAGAAATCATCGAAGGTCAGGAAATTCCCGTCTTTCGTGCGTGCCGCCACAATAGATTCGACGGCCCCATCACCAACATTCTTAACAGCCAACAAACCAAATCGAATGCACGAGGACTTACTCTCATCCGGCCTTACGGCGCCTTCCCCCTCAACAGGGGGAAGGGAGGGGCGTTCTCCCTCTCCCTGCTGAGGGAGAGGGCTGGGGTGAGGGTTTAGATCTTCAATCGAAAACTCGCTGAACGACTTTTGCACGTCGGGGGGCAGCACTTTGATGCCCATCTCGGTGGCTTCATTAATGAAGTTCACGAGCTTTGAGTCTTCCTCTTTGCCGATGGCGCTGTGGCCAATTTCACTCGTCAAAAGCGCCGTCATGAATTCGATCGGATAATTGGCCTTGAGGTATGCCGTCTGATAGGACACAAGTCCGTAGGCCGTGCTGTGTGATTTGTTGAAGCCGTAACCGCCGAACGTCACGATCTGCTCGAACACCGTGTGCGCGGTTTTCTCTTTAATGTCCTTGGCTTTCGCCCCTTCCATGAACAGGCCGCGGAGCTTTTCGATTTCTTCCGGAATCTTTTTTCCCATGGCTTTACGCAGCACATCGGCTTGGCCAGGCGTAAAGCCGGCGAAATCTTGGGAAATACGCATGACCTGCTCTTGATACAAAATGACGCCGTACGTTTCCTTTAACACCGGCTCCAGAATCGGGTGATCGTATTTGATCGAGTTGGCATTGTGCTTTCGCTTGACGAACTCCTCGAGCATGCCGGCGCCCATAGGACCCGGACGGTACAAGGCAATGAGCGCAATGATTTCTTCGAACACGCTGGGATGGAGCTTGCGCAAGAGATCGCGCATACCTGTACTTTCCAACTGAAACACGCCAATGGCTTTGGCATCCTGGAGAAGTTTGAATGTGGCCTCGTCATCGAGAGGAATTTGGCTGATATCGAACCAGCCCGAGCCATTTTTAGAGTCGATGGATCCCCCATCAGAGGCCGTGGGGGATGACGCGAGAAGCGGCGCCTTGTGGCGTTGGTTGATGAGCTTGCAGGCCTTGCTGATGACAGTGAGCGTACGTAAGCCCAAGAAGTCCATCTTGAGCATGCCGAGCTTGAGCAGCGCTTCGTCGTTAAATTGGGTCGTAATGACATCTTTCGAACCCTTCGCTAGCGGCACATACTGTGTGAGATCACCTTTGGCAATTACGATGCCTGCGGCGTGGACGCCGGTGTGGCGCTTCAAACCTTCGAGCCGCTGAGCGGTTTGCAGCAGCTTTTCGATTTCAGGATTTTGCTTACATTCCTGCTGCAGCTCGGGAACGTTCTTGCGCGCCATCTCGATGGTCGTGCCCAATTCGCGCGGGATAAGCTTGGCGATGCGGTCGACCTCTGAGAGCGGAAAGCCCATCACGCGCCCCACGTCGCGCACCACAAGCCGCGCCAACATAGAGCCAAACGTAATAATCTGAGCGACGCTTTTCTCTCCGTACTTATTGCGCACGTACTGAATAACGCGCTCACGGCCATCGTCAGAAAAGTCAATGTCGAGATCAGGCATGCTACGTCGATCTGGATTTAAAAATCGTTCAAAGAGCAAGCCGTACTTCATCGGGCAGACGTCTGTAATTCCCAACACGTACGAGACGATTGAGCCGGCTCCTGATCCGCGGCCCGGCCCGACGGGAACGCCGTTACCCTTGGCCCAATGCACGAAATCCCAAACGATTAGAAAGTAAGTGGAAAATCCCATCTTACGAATGACAGACAGCTCATACGTGAGTCGATCCATGAATTTGGTTTGCCCATCCCCGTAACGACGCTGCATGCCCTGTCGGCAGAGAGATTCCAAATACGCATCGGCTGTTTGTCCAACCGGCACGTCATAGTGCGGAAGCAGCATTTGGTCAAGTTTAATCTCGACGCTGCAACGATCGGCAATTTCTAGCGTGCGGCGAACGGCTTCCGGCTGTTCTTTGAAAAGGGCGTACATTTCTTGGGGAGACTTGTAATAGAACTCGTGTTGATCAAAGCGCATGCGATTGGGATCGACGAGCGTGGAGCCTGTTCCAATGCAAAGCAGCGCGTCGTGCGCCGCAGCATCTTCCTTCTTCACATAATGGCAATCGTTTGTGACGACGAGTGGAACACCCGTCTTTTTCGAGAGTTCAATCAGCTTAATGTTCTGTCGCTTCTGGTCAGCGATGCCATGATCCATCAGTTCGAAGTAATAATTTTCTTTGCCAAAAATGTTTTGGTAATCGTCGACGATCTTCAGTGCTTCTTTTTCTTTGTCCGCTAAAAGCGCCTGAGCGAGCTCCCCCTTCAGGCACCCCGAAAGAGCAATAAGACCTTTGCCGTACTTTGCGAGCACCTCTTTATCGACGCGCGGTTTATAGTAATACCCTTCGAGGAAACCAATCGAACAAAGCTGAATGAGATTGTGATATCCCTCATTGTCGCGCGAAAGAACTGTGAAATGGTTATAGGCGTGTTCTTGCCCACGAGTCGAGTCGCGGTCATGGCGCGACTTCGGAGAGATGTACATTTCGCATCCAATGATGGGCTTTACCCCGACGGATTTAGCGGCTTGGTAGAACTCAATGGCGCCGTACATATTGCCGTGATCGGTAACAGCCATCGCCGGCATCTTCATCTCGGCGATGCGCTTTAAGAGTTCGCCAGGCTTTCCTTTTTCGTCTGTAATACGCGCGGCGCCATCGAGCAGGGAATACTCGGAATGGGAATGGAGATGAACGAAGGAATCCATGAACGGGATTTCTAGGAGGCGGTGGCTGGCGTTCCGCGAAGAAGCGCCAAAATCACTTCGAAATCGGAAATGAGGCCGACGAGCTTTCGATCTTTATCCACGACAGGCAATCGTTCGTAATTTTGCGATTGGAGGTGTGCGGCGGCTTCCAAAAGCGAATCATCAGCAAACACCCAATGCAGATCCGAAGACATCACATCCGCCGCTAAAATAAGTTTTTCGTGATGGGTATCGAGACCGGCAAACGCTTGATTGAATAGAGACGCCAGCTGTCCTTTGTCTTCGAGCGCGGAAAAATCACGAAGGATTTCGTAATAGCGGGGAAGGAAAATATCGACAAGGTCATCGATCGTGATGTAACCCACCACGCGTGTGGCCGCATCAATGATCGGGAGAGAATCAAGATGATGGACGAGAAATTGGTCGAGGACGTCTTTGAGCGTTGCATTCTGAGGCAACACAAAGACATTGGTGCGCATCACATCTCGTACTTTCATGGATTCGACTCTCTCCTATTGAACCGATTCATGGCCGTTTCCAAACTCTCTGTGGCTGCAACTCGCACGGCTTGACTGGCCAGCGCAATCGCCTCTTCAACCTGCTTCTTTTCCCCAGAGTGAAATGTCTTTAAAACAAAATCGGCGGGATCTTCACCGGTCGGAACAGGCCCGATGCCCAGGCGTAAACGCGGCACGTCCTGCGTCCCGACATGTTCAAAGACTGACTTAAGCCCATTGTGCCCACCGGATGATCCTTTGAGCCTCATCCGCAAACTTCCCAGAGGAAGTTCAAAGTCGTCAGACACAATGAGTACGTCCTGCGGAGAAAATCCCTTTTTACGAATCAGCTGGGCCACGGGCACCCCGGATGTATTCATAAATACATCCGGGGTCAACAAAATCACACCTGCGGGCTTGTCACTCTCGAGAACTTCCACCACGCGTCGGCCGATATTGTGACGGGTCGACGCATAGGCCTTCCCGGGATTGCCAAGACCAACGACCAGCTTAAGAACCATTCTAAACCCTCATCCGCCCTGCGGGAACCTTCTCCCTCAACAGGGAGAAGGGAAAGCCGTTCTCCCTCTCCCTGCTGAGGGAGAGGGCTGGGGTGAGGGTTCCCAATGCTATTTTCCTTCGGGCTTCTTCGCGTCGGCCTTGGCTCCAGCAGCGGGAGCAGCGGCTTTCTTATCGCCAGCAGCGGCCGGTTTAGCGGCACCTTCTTCGCCTTCTTCAACCTTGCCCTTCTTAATCACTTCGGGCTCCGCACCAGTGGCTGCAGCGGCGACAGCTCCAGGAGCAGGAGTTTCTTCCACGACATGGACCATGAGCACGTGGACGACAACGCCTTCGGCATCCATCAAAACCTCGACGCCTTCTGGCAATTTCAGTTCTTTAGCGCGAATGCCTTGGTTTAACTGCAGACCAGAAATATCAACATCGATCGATGTGGGAATTTCCGTCGGCAAACAACGCACGCGAATTTCGCGAACCAAATGTTCCAGCACGCCGCCGCCAACTTTGACGCCGGGAGCTTCGCCCTTCACATGCACAGGAACCTTCGTTTCGATCTTATCCTTCAGCGAGATGCGCTGAAAATCCAGATGCCACAACGCGCGGGTAATCGGATGACGCTGTATTTCCTTAATCAGAACGGGATGCGATGCCCCTCCGATTTTCAAAGTGACCAGTGCATTACGTCCCCCCGGCTGCTTGAGGATCGCCTGGATACTTTTTTCATCGACTGAGAGAGTTACAGGACCGCCCTTATCGCCATAAGCGATGCCAGGGACGCGGCCGTTTTGTCTCATGAGCTTAACGTCTCCCTTGGTGGTGAGAGTCCGTGGTTCTGCGTCTAATGTCATTTCTTTCATGTGATTCTCCTTGTCCGAAATCGCTGGATGGTCAAAGCGATATAACCACTTTGCCTAGGCGATGTCGGGCTAAACAAATAGTTGACTGACCGACTGATCCTCATGAATCCGCTTAATGGCTTCCGCTAAGAGCGGCGCCACCGAGAGAACCGTTACTTTCGGCGAAGTCTTTCCCTTGAGCGGAATCGAGTTGGAGATCATGAGTTCTTCAATCGGTGATTTATTGATGCGTTCCATCGCGGGACCTGAAAGCACCCCATGCGACGTCGCCGCAAAAATGCGTGTTGCGCCAAAACTCTTTAGCGCCTCGGCATCTTTGCATAACGTGCCAGCCGTATCCACCATGTCGTCGAGTAAAATGGCGGTCTTCCCTTTCACGTCACCGATGACGTTCATCACATCGGCCACGTTCGCCCGTGGGCGGCGTTTATCAATAATGGCCAGTTCCGCATCGAGGCGTTTGGCAAAAGCGCGCGCGCGCTCCACACCGCCGGCGTCTGGAGACACCACGACCACATCGGTCAAATGTTTTTCTCGGATGTAATCGAGAAACACCGGCATGGCATACATATGATCCACCGGGATATCAAAAAACCCCTGGATCTGACCGACATGAAGGTCCATGGCGAGCACCCGATCAGCGCCGGCGGCTGTAATCAAATTGGCGACGAGCTTGGCCGATATCGGGACACGCGGTTCAGATTTCCTATCCTGGCGCCCGTACCCGTAGTAGGGAAGAACGACTGTGATCCGGCGCGCCGAGGCGCGGGCCAAAGCATCCACAAATATGAGCAGCTCCATGATGTGATCGTTCACCGGAGGGCAGGTGGGCTGCACCAGAAACACATCGTCGCCGCGGACGTTCTGCATGATTTGCAGACGAATCTCACCGTCAGAGAAACGACCGATAGTGGCTTCACCTAGAGGCACATGCAGCTGGTCACAGATGTCTTCGGCCAGCTCATGATTGGCGTTTCCGGAAAAAATTTTCAATCGTTCATTCATGAATGGTTCCCCTTCTTCTGTCTACTCCGGAATTCCTTGGCCCAACCGTCTTTTGTCACTTGGCGCGTACGGGCGAGCACAAGCGCATCGGCTTTCACGTCCTGAGTAATGGTGGATCCGGCCGCGATGATCGCCCCTCGACCAAGTGTCACAGGCGCCACGAGGTTCGCATTTGATCCTACAAAAACCCCGTCTTCAATCACGGTCTGAGATTTACTGAACCCATCGTAATTGCAGGTGATTGTTCCCGCCCCCACGTTGACATTCTTTCCGACTTGGGCGTCACCCATGTAAGTCAGGTGGTTTACTTTCGAACCCCGACCGATTGTAGACTTTTTTATTTCGACGAAATTGCCAATTCGCGAATTTTCTTCCAGGACCGTACCGGGACGCAGATGGGCAAAGGGACCAACCCGAACGTCGTCCTTCACCATGACATTCTCCAAAACACTGTAAGGTCCGATCTCGCAGCGAGTGCCGATCTGAGTCGCGCCCTGAATTATAGTGCCGGGCCAAATTCGACTGTCAGGCTGCAGCACGGCTTCCGCGTCGATATAGGTGGTCGCTGGATCCACGATCGTCACGCCTTCGCGCATCCAATGCTCTAAAATCCGGTGACGATAGATCGCTTCGGCTCGTGCGAGATCCACGCGGTTATTGATGCCTTGGGTCTCGTCCGGATTCTTCGCGCGCACCACTCCCACGCGTCCACCCAACCCGCGCAAAAGAGCCGCGGCATCCGTCAAATAATATTCGTGCTTCGCATTATTGGATTTAAGTCTCGGCAAGACCGCCAAAAGCATCTGAATATCCCAACAAGCCACACCCGAATTCACGAGGGTGATCCCACGCTCTTGAGGCGTTGCATCACGATCTTCGACAATGCGTTCCAAGTACCCTTGAGGATCCAAAATCATGCGGCCATAGCCCGAGGGATCTGACACGTCCATCGCCAAAAATGTCGCTGCATTGCCCGAGATCATATGATGGTCAACCAGACGCTGAAGCGTCTGTGATGTTAAGAGCGGCGTATCGCCATAGACGACAAGCAAAGAGCCGCGCTTCGACTTGAGCCAGGATTTCGCCTGCATCACGGCATGGCCGCTGCCTTGCGGTTTATCTTGGATGACGTAATGGAGCTTCTTCCACCCCCGCGTGGCGAGTTCCGCCTGAACGACGTCGCGTCCCACACCCAAAACAACAGCCAATTCTTTGGCGTTTAATGCACTCGAAGTTTTTAAGACATGTTCTAAAAGCGGGCGGCCGGCCACTGGATGTAACACTTTCGGCAAGGCCGATTTCATTCTTGTCCCTTGCCCCGCCGCCAATACGAGAACGAAAAGCGATTTCATGACCTATCTACGTCCTTGATCAGTTTTTGGGGATCAACCGGTTGCCCCTTCGCGTTGCGAATTTCAAAATGCAAAATCGGTTCGGACCATTCAGCGGACTCCGACACGAGGCCTAGAGACTGGCCGGATTTCACTTCTTGTCCCGGCTTCACTTTAAGCCCGCTCATATGGACATACCGGCAACTGCTTCCGTCGGGATGCTGCACGATCAAAAAGCGATGCTGGTCACTTCTATCGGTGCGGTTTACGTAGGCTTTGGAAAACCCGGCAAAAATCACCTTGCCCGAATGCGCGGAGCGAACGACCGTCCCCACGGGAACAGCGTAGTCGACGCCCTCATGTTTTTCCACTTTCACTGCTAAATTGCCTGCTAAGACTGGCGGAATGTCGCGCTTGCCAAACCCACTCACAATCTTGGGCTTTTTCGAAGCAATGGGGTGACTATAGACCTCGACTAC
>JAYWEN010000179.1:0-2093 GCA_043779245.1 Elusimicrobiota bacterium
CCCCGCCGCGCAATATGTTTGCCAATGCTTCGGATGCCGATTGTCCACGCGGAATTCCCCAGACTCATCTTTTGGTTAAACAAGAAACTCGCGGGCTAAAAAATGCGGTGATCGTGCTTGACCGCGAGGATCGGCGCGTGATGCCGACGCTCCTCCAAAACCAATTGTCGACTGTAGGATGCCAATTGTTGCCGCGGATTCAATGGGTGCTCTTAGGGTCCAGTCTCGCCCTTATTAACAAGGATGGAGCGCATCATCATCTCCGAGGTCTTCAGCGGAACAACACGGTTTTCGAAGCGGATCTTTCGCCGCAAACCCTTTCTGTTCGCAGGCCGCTCGTGACGCCAGGGCTGACTAAAATTAATTGTGACAACCATTTGTGGGAGCGGGCATGGATTTATGTGTCCCCTCATGGGTCGGTCGCCATTTCGGATGCAGAAGGAAAGTTCTCCATCAAAAACATCCCGGTGGGCCGTTACCATGTACGAGCGTGGCACGAAGGCTGGGAGGATCACGGCCACACACCTGATGACCGAACGGAGTTTGTGGCCATGCAGGACGAACGGGACGTCAAAATCCGCGATCAAGAGGTTGCGAGCGTTATTTTTGACACACTCAAAGTTGCGTCGGCCCCGGGTTCGATAAATTGAGCCTAACAGGCTCAATTTGATATAAAAACTCTTCAACCGTCCCACTTCCCAACTTGAAGGAGCCTGTTCGTGATATCTAAGCTTTTTACCGGCTGGTTGCTTGCGCCCTCAGCGTCTACGATGGGGCCGGCAGTCGATCAGCTTTACAACCTAGTCCTCGTGATTACCGGTGTCGTGTTTGTGTTCACCGAAGCGACCTTGATCTATTTTTGTCTGCATTACCGCCAGAAAGAGGGTCGCAAAGCCGACGCGAGCCATGGCAATACGTCTGCCGAGATTATCTGGACGGCCATACCCGCGGCGATCATGATTGCGCTCGGGTTTATGAGCCAAAATCTCTGGGCTAAACTTCGTGTGCCGAAAAATTTTCCAGAACCGGAGGTCGTGGTTCAAGTGATGGCCGAGCAATGGCTCTGGCACTTTAAGTACCAAGGCCCTGACGGCGAGATTGAGGTGCAAAACAATTTCCATATTCCCGTCGGCAAAAAGGTTCGCTTTGATTTAAAAGCGCAAGACGTGATTCATGGGTTCTACATTCCGGATTTGCGCGTGAACCAAGATGCCGTGCCGGGACTTGAATCCTCCGTGTGGGTTGAGGCCACTCGCACCGGTCAGTTCGAACTTCGCTGCACCCAATTTTGCGGGACCAACCACTATCAGATGAAAGGGGAACTCACCGTCGAAACCCCAGAAGAATTTCAAGCCTGGCTCAAAGGGGCCAAGGCCGAAGCGTTCTAGGAGCCCTATTATGTCCACGACCCCCTCGCATCACGTGCCGCCGCAAGGTTTTCTTCGAAAATGGGTATTCTCGCTTGATCATAAGATCATTGGCTTGCAGTATCTCTTCACGGGATTTGGGTTCCTGGTGCTCGGCACGCTTCTTTCCTTATTAATACGCTGGCAGCTCGGGTTCCCCGGTCGCTCGCTTCCCGGGATGGGTACTTTGGCAGGCAATGGAATGCCTGGCGGCGTTATGCTTCCGGACTTTTATCACATGGCCTTCACGATGCATGCGACGATCATGATCTTTTTTGCTGTGATTCCCATATTGGTCGGTGGCTTTGGTAACTATCTCGTGCCGCTGATGATTGGCGCCGAAGATATGGCGTTTCCGCGACTCAACATGGCCTCCTATTGGACGTATTTCCTCTCGGGAATGGTGATGGTGTACAGCTTCTTCACCGGGACCGGTGCCGCCAAAGCGGGTTGGTTTGCCTATCCCCCGCTGAGTGTCGTTGAGCCGGTGGGCCAAACGTTTTGGATTATCAGCCTAATGATTCTCGCCATCTCCTCGCTCATGGGTTCAATCAACTTTATTGTGACCGTGCTGAATTTGCGCTCGCCGGGAATGGCAATGTTTCGGATGCCTCTGACTGTCTGGGCGATGTTCATCACCTCGATCCTTTTGCTTTTGGCGCTTCCTTCCTTAACGGTGGGAGTCGC
>JAYWEN010000180.1:0-3430 GCA_043779245.1 Elusimicrobiota bacterium
TTTGGTTTGAATGACCGCGTCTACCGTGGACTTCTCTGGCGCCTTAGGGTCGTACGAAAACGAGCCCGCGAAATCGTTGAAGAGACCTTTGACGTTTGAGACAAGATGACGGACGGTAAAGCCGACACTGGAATGAGAGGGATCAATGGCGAAGTCAGTAGCTTGAGAAATGGAGACGAGTGAGAGTGCCACGGCAGTGACGAGTCCTGGAAAGGCATGACGACCTAAACGCATAAGTATCCTCCTTGATTTTTGAAATGCAGCACCGAATGAAACGGTGCCCGTTGGATTAAGTTCCCGGTGCGGCTTTAAATTAGTGCGCCGATTCGACTTTGATGATGCTGCCAAACGGGGGAGACAACTTTTGACCTTTGGCGGATAGGTGAAGCCAATAATCCCCGGGTGCAACCGTGGGACTCACCGAGATCTCGGCCATGAGGGTTGAGGCGTCAATTTTTTTGAGCCCGGTGATGGTAATCCCAGGTTCGTCGAGAGAAATCTGGAAGGTCGCGATGAACCCATCCGAAAAATCGCGCCCCAATACTTTGAGTTGCCCGCTTCCTCCGGCTTTCACGGGAGGAGTCACCTGAACACCCGCGACCCAGTCTGCGGGAACGATGGCGAATACATCCTTTTTCTCAAACAGCGTTTGCCCGGCAGGATTATTGACTTGAACGCCATAGGTTCCAACCGGAATTGTTGTGGGACTGTTAAAGGTGAGCCGCAGCTGTAGAGGTGAAATATAGGTGAAGGAGGCTTTTCCAACATCAAATCCCTGAACTTTAGCGTCAAGCGTGGCGGAATCGTGCGAGGAAAGTCCTGTGCCATGCACATAAATCTGAAGAACATCCCCGGGCCGATGGTATTTTTCTTCCGCGGTGAGTCCTTGGATGAATCCCGTCGTTCCGATATTGGGTCGCACGATGCGAATCATTCCCATTCGCTTGAAGGCTTGTTTTCCGTTAATTGAAATGGATAAACCATGCTCGCCGGCCGGTACCCCAGCGCCGATCTGCAAGCGCCCTTCCATCACATAAGGCAAATGCGATTCCAGTTGGGAAATGATAATCCCCGGCGTGCTTGGCTCGATTTTAAAGTTCTTCGCCGATGCCTCATTCAAGTTTGTGATCACTCGGAAATGACCGCCCCGTCCGTTTTCTTCCATGCTTACAAAAAAGACCGTCAGCACTTCGTCTTTTCTCACGACGGCAAACGGATCCGGAGCGCTGAAGACAGCTAAATTTTTGATGAGCACGCGAGGATAGACAAATCCAGTTTTGGCATCGGGACCGACTTCCATATCTCCGTGGATCTGATTGGCGGTGATCAAATGGAGATTCTTGATACGAATGTGATTCTCTCCCGCATCCAACTTAATCATTTTTTCAAATTCACTTGTGAAGCCCGAACCGTTGACGTCGAAGCCAAAAGTGGTCCCGGGTGGAACGATTTCTTGCGAATAGTAGCAGCGCACGATCTCGATATTCTTGGGAATGAGCTCTCGATGCAGCTCAATTTTTGGCGGAACGGGAGCGCCAGTCGGCGTCGTCGCAGGCAATGAGGCGCTAGGATGAGCGTTTGCTTTCGGCCGCGTGGGAATTTTTTCCTGTTTCGGCGTCACGATCACCGAGGTCGACGTTATAACTGAAGGAGAAGGGAGAGTCTCGGTCGACGAGGTCAGTGATACGGCCGATGTTCCCAGCGGCTTCTGGCCCGGCATAAAGCGCCACAAACAAAGCCCGAGAAGAAGCAAAAGTAATAAGCCCAGCAGAACGTTTCGTTCGTTACGATTCATAGCGCCGTTAAGGATAGTATATAATTCCCCACGATAGAACTAAGGAAGCGTAAGTGATCACTCTCAAAAACGTCTCAAAATCCTTCGGAAACCAGGTCCTGTTCGAATCGATCTCCCTTCAGATCAACGAGTCGGATCGTTTTGCCCTGATCGGTCCCAACGGCGCAGGAAAGTCCACTTTGTTCAAACTGATCATGAGTCAGGAAGACCCGGACGAAGGGACCGTGAGTCTCCGCACGGGCGTCACATTTGGATACCTTCCCCAAGAAACAACCACATTTTCCAAACACAGCGTGCTAGACGAAGCGATGGGAGACAATCCGGACGCGACGCGAGCCCCTAAAGCCAAAAAGATCCTCACCGGTCTTGGCTTTAAGCAAACCGATTTTGACCGGCCTATTTCGGAACTCTCAGGAGGATGGCAGATGCGTGTCGCCATTGCGCGACTCTTACTCGACGAGCCCGATCTGCTCATGCTCGACGAGCCCACCAACCATTTGGATTTAGAATCCCTCTTGTGGTTTCAAAACTATCTCCAGAATTACCGCGGCGCGATCTTCCTTATCTCTCACGACCGCACGTTTATCAATGATGTCGTGAACCGTATTGTTGAAGTCCGTGATCACAAACTGAATCTATACACAGGAACCTTCGAAGATTATTTGGCCCAGCGAAAGAGCGAAGAAGAGAATTTAATTTCAGCCTACCATCGGCAGCAGAAAGAAATTAAAGAGTTGACGGACTTTATTAATAAGTTTCGTGCCAAAGCCTCGACCGCCTCACGAGCGCAGGCGAAAATCAAGTATCTCGATAAGATGGAACGCATCGAACTGCCGGAAGAATTGAGGACGGTCGGATTCTCGTTTCCCCAACCTTCGCGCAGCGGTCAGAATGTTTTAGAGCTCAAGAATATCCGTCAGTCCTATGACGGGAAAAACTGGGTATACGACGGTTTAGATCTGACACTTGAGCGGGGTCATAAAATCGCTCTCGTGGGTCCGAACGGAGCCGGGAAATCCACGATGATCAAACTGTTGGCGGGCGCGATTCCCTTTCAAGAAGGCGAGCGGAAATTGGGCTACGGAGTCGAAGCCGGTTATTTTTCGCAGCACCGTGCCGAAATGTTTACCCCCGGCAATACAGTTCTCCAGGAAGCGCTGAACACGAAACGCAATCATCCCGAACAAACGGTGCGAACGGTTTTGGGCTCCTTCTTATTTCGTGGCGAAACGGTGTTCAAAAAAGTGGAGGTCCTAAGCGGCGGTGAAAAAAGTCGGTTAGGGTTGGCCCGGCTTCTTTTGGACCCACCCAATTTACTCTTACTCGATGAACCTACGACGCATCTCGATATGGCGAGCGTCGATGTGCTGGTGGAAGCTCTGAGAAAATTTGAAGGCACCATTTGCTTCATCAGTCATGACGTGTTCTTCATCCGCCAATTGTCTGATCATGTGATTCACGTGAAAAACGGAAAAGTCACCTGGTATCCCGGCGACTACGACTATTTCTTGCACAAAAAATCCCAAGAAGAAGGCGAAGAAGGGGAGTTGTTCCGGTCTGAAGAGCGCATCGAAAAAGCACATCAACCCTCACCCCGGCCCTCTCCCTCAACAGGGAGCGGGGGAACGCCGTCCC
>JAYWEN010000181.1:0-2330 GCA_043779245.1 Elusimicrobiota bacterium
ACGACTCATTAACACCCGACGGATAGCACTTGCCAAAATCATAAGAACGCAGCTCATCATGACGAGCGTCAGGCCTGCGTTCACATATCCGATTACGGCTTTCCCCGGCTGCTGCGCCAGCGGCAGAAAATTATTTTGAACGCTCAGCCAGCCGGCCGTGAGCGTCGTCGTGGCGACAAACGCAAGCGGGAGACCTGTGATCCAGACGTATCGCGCTTTTCCCATGTTGATGATCACCATCGATCCTACCGTCAGTGCGATCACAGCCAAGAGCTGGTTTGCAATTCCAAACATGGGCCAGATCGTGCCGACACTGCCGGTTAAGATGAAATAAACCCAGGCGCCCACCACCATCACGCTTGCAATCACTGAACTCATCACGGAATCGGTTTTCTCGAAAGGTTTAAACACTTTCCCCAAGAGCTCTTGCAAAACAAATCGGCCGACGCGTGTGCCGGCGTCGATGGTCGTCAGAATAAAAAGCGCCTCGAAAAGAATGGCGAAGTGATACCAGTAGGACATGAATCGACTCATTCCAGGAAGTGCTGTAAACACTTGAGCCATTCCAATCGCGAGTGACACCGCGCCGCCGGTTCGGCCGGCGACATTTTCTCCGACCTGGGCGGACAAGGCGGCAAGATTCGTTGTTTGCATGCCGAGGGTCGCAAATTTCGCCACCGGCACATTGATCGCGAAGTAATCGCCGGGGTGGAGAGCACTGCAAGCGACAAGAGCCGTAATTCCGACCAAGCCTTCCATAAGCATCGCGCCGTAGCCAATGGGACGGATATCCATTTCGTTGCTAATCATCTTGGGTGTTGTCCCAGAACCAACGAGCGCGTGGAAACCAGAAATGGCTCCGCAGGCGATCGTGATGAATACAAACGGAAACACCTTCCCCGGGATGATGGGACCGCCGCCGTGAACGAATATGCTGAACATCGGCTGCCTTATCGGCGGATTTATGTAGAGAATTCCCAGAATGAGAATCGCGATGGTTCCGATCTTCATGTAAGAGCTGAGGTAATCGCGCGGCACGAGGAGCAACCACACGGGGAGAACAGACGCGACGAATCCGTACAAGGCCATGGACCATGTCACGGCATGGGGAGAGAGTGTAAGCCATCGCCCCAGCGTCGTTCCGGCGATATCGCGTCCGAATATGACAGCGGCTAATAACCCCACGACGCCGATGATCGTGGCTTCCGTCGTATGGCCCTTCCGAAATTGAACCATGTACCAGCCCATGAAGAGCGCCAAGGGAATACTGCATCCGATTGAAAAAACTCCCCAGGCGCTATCGTGCAGCGCGTTCACGACCGCCAGCCCGAGGCCCGCGAGCGCGACGATGATGATAAAGAGGACAGCGATGGCGGTCGTGAGCGAGGCGACAGGGCCGATTTCTTGACGAGCGATTTCCACGAGGGATTTCCCCCCGCGGCGTGTGGAAGCAAACAGGATCACAAAATCTTGCACGGCTCCGGCGAGAACGACTCCAACTAAAAGCCACAAAAATCCAGGAAGAAATCCGAACTGCGCGGCGAGTACTGGACCGATGAGGGGCCCCGCTCCCGCGATGGCGGCGAAGTGGTGCCCAAAGAGGACCCATTTGCTCGTGGGATGATAGTCCGCACCGTCGTTGAGAACATGAGCGGGAGTGAGACGCAACGCGTCGAGCGTCATGATTTTTGCGGCAATGAACGCGCTGTAATAGCGATACGCAATCGCCAACACACAAAGCGCTCCGATCATGAAAGGAAGTGAATTCACAGGATGGATTATATCAGCAGCATGGGAACGCCTTTGAAATCGATTAGGCGGCTCGTAAGGTTTTAGAGGATGTGGGAATTTTAAGCCAGTCTGTGAATAACGCGTTTAAGATAGGTCCAGAAATTTGCTGATCAATGCGGTCTGCGGCTGTCGCGGTCGCGCGACGCATGGAACGAAGCCGCGGGCGCTGAGGATCATTAACCGTTTCGAGAATTTTTTTGGCCAATTGGTCTAAATTGTTTATGCGCAATCCTGCTCCAGCAGAAACGATAACGCGGGCATACGGTTTATGAAAGCCAACGTATTTTCCGAAAAATACAGGCGCTCCAACAAAAACTGGTTCCGCGATGCTATGACCTGCATTACCCGCTTTCCATGTATGACCGATGACTGTGATGTCGCCAATACTTTCAATAGCGCGCAATTCCCCTTCCGAGAGGTTTAGCAGAATCGGGGACGCTCCAGTCCCTTCATAATGACTTTGCATGTCCACTCCGACTCGACGAACATCCATTGGAAATTTTAAAGAGTTTAATTGAGGTATCCAATGGTCCGATAAC
>JAYWEN010000182.1:0-3574 GCA_043779245.1 Elusimicrobiota bacterium
TATGCATCCCGTAAGAGTTAAAGAAGCCGGGAAGATTTGACGAGCAGCCGATTCCTGAAACCACCATAATTTCATGAGGGTTCAAGTTCAGGTCCGCGCAAGCCTTCTGGAGAGAATTCAAAACGCCGAAATCTCCACATCCGGGACACCAGTCTGGTTTTACTTCTGATTTAAAAACCGCTACATCTGCCATAGTATTTTCTCCTCTATTTTGTCATTCCCGCGAAAGCGGGAATCTATCATGATGGTTCCCCGCCTACGCGGGGATGACGGCTTTTTTAAACCGTTGCCCCAACCCGAACGACTTCACCGGCGGTGGTCGGACTGCTTTTTTTAGCCAAAAGTTTCTTCACTTCGTTGTAGGCGAGGCCTGCAGGGAATGGCTCGCCGTCATATTTCAGGATTTTATCCTTAATATCGAAGCCCGTTTCCATGCGGATCAAGCGCGCCATCTGCGAGGTATAGTTGCTCTCGATGATGATCGGCTTTTTGCATTTGGCCAACGCGGCCGAGACATCCTCGCTCAAGAACGGCGCGATCACTTTGATCATGAGGATGTTAGCTTTGGTTCCTTCTTCAGCTAAGCGACGCTGAAGCGCCATGAGTAAGTTGTAGGTCGAGCCCCAACCCACAAGCGTGACATCCGCATCCGCCGGACCTTCGAGGGTCACAGGGAAGAGCTTCGCGACTTCTTTCTTCGCGAACTCCATTTTGCGCATGCGCTTTTCCATCATCTTTTTGCGGAGGACGGGGTCGGTGAACACGTCGGAAATAACTTCGCCGCGTTCATTGTGTTCGTCAGAAGCCGACACATAGGCCGCATTCTTCGCGCCAGGATATAAGCGAGGAGAAATACCGGTCGGTGTCACTTTGTAACGAAGGTAAGGAGTTGTTTCGTTCCACTCACTGATCACGTCACCGCGATCGACGCGAACGTTCTTCACGTCCAACGTATCAACCGTTTCGGTGTGTTCAGAAAGCATCAAGTCCGACAAGATCAAGACCGGGCACTGATAGCGTTCCGAAAGGTTGAACGATTCAACCGTGGTGTGGAAGGCGTCTTCGATGGTTTGAGGGGCCAAAATAATTCGAGGGTATTCGCCTTGTCCGGCACCGAGAATTTGGAACAAGTCGCCTTGTTCGGTTTTCGTCGGAAGACCGGTGGAAGGTCCACCGCGCTGAACGTTCACAACCACGCAAGGCGCTTCAATCATGCCTGCAAGGCCAATCGCTTCGGTCATCAGCGCAAATCCGCCGCCTGAGGTGGCGGTCATGGAGCGCACGCCCATTTGACCGGCGCCGACGGCCATCGCCATCGAAGCGATTTCATCTTCGCACTGCTTCATCACCATGCCGTACTTCGGGCCGTTCGGCGCGAGGAAGTGCATGATGGAAGAGGCTGGGGTCATCGGGTAGGCTGAGAAAAACTTGCAGTTGGCGGCGAGGGCGCCGACGGCGATCGCTTGGTTGCCGATCATCACGAGGCGTTGCTTCTTGGAGAGTTCAAGGCCAATGTTGAGAGATTTCCAATGCTCTTTGGCGAATTGATAACCCGCGCGAGCCGCTTCAATATTGAGCTGAACGACTTCGGGTTTCTTTTTGCCGAAGCGTTCTTCCAGCGCTTTTTCCAAGCTCTCGAGCGGAAGGTCCGTCAAGAACATGAAGGCGCCGGTCGCCACAGTGTTCTGCATAATTGGAAGCTTGGCGAGCTTGCTCATAGGAAGTCCCATGTCCTGAGCGCCATTGGCCAAATGTTCCGGCCGAACCTGGAGCTTATCAGAGTTATAAAGGATGCCGCCGCCCTTTTCGACGCCGAGCGCATGCTGATCAATGGTGTCTTGGTTCAGAGCGATGACGAGATGGCAGTTTTCCGGCTGGGTATAGACCTTTTCCGAACCAGCGCGCATTTGCCACCAAACGTGGCCGCCGCGGATGACGGATTGGTAGCTGTTGTAAGCGTACACATGAAGCCCGTTGCGGGCAAAGATTTTAGCAAGCGATTCTCCGACGGAAGCAATACCATCTCCCGCCGCGCCGCCTACCCATACCGAAACTGTTTTTCTTTTCATTGGACGTACGCTCCTTCGCGTTTAATTCGTTTTTTATTAGAGGAGACCGAGCTCCATCTTGATATTGTCTGTGGCCATGGTGCGTGGATCCCACGTAGGGGTCCAAACCAACTCAACCTTTGCCTCTTTAACACCTGGAAGCTTCAACACGGCTGAGTGGACCTGGGCTGTCAGGAGAGGACCGACCGGACATGCCGGACTCGTCAAAGTCATCTGAACCTTGACGGTCCCATTCGGGTCGGATTGTACACCATAAATTAATCCCAAGTCCAGAATCCCCAGATGGATCTCAGGGTCCATAATGGGCCTGATTGCCGTCCGAACCTCTTCTTCGGTAGGCATAGGAACCGATTCTTCGGTCATAAAGAAACGCCGGCAAACACGGTCGCGGCCTTCTTGAGCGAGGTCACCAGGGCATCCACGTCTTCTTGAGTATTGTAGACGCTAAAACTGGCCCGAGCGGTGCCGCTAATGCCTTGGTCGCGCATGTAAGGCTGGCAGCAATGGTGGCCTGCGCGAATGGCAATGCCTTCCTGGTCTAAAAGCGTGCCAATGTCATGCGGGTGGATTGTTCCATAGTTAAAGGAGATAACACCCCCGCGCTTTTCGACATCCATGGGTCCATAAATATGAATCTGAGCGTCCTTCTTGAGTTGCTCCATCGCATAGCGCGTGAGCTCTTTTTCATGAGCGCGTACATGGGCCATACCCAGATGGTTCAAATAGTCGAGCGCGGCTCCAAAGGCGATGACGCCCCCGATGTTCGGAGTGCCCGCTTCAAATTTCCAAGGCAGTTCATTCCACGTAGCTTTATCGCGCCAGACTTCCAAGATCATGTCACCGCCACCTTGATAGGGGTCCATCGCGTCTAGAATCTCAGGGCGTCCATAAAGCACACCCACGCCCGTTGGCCCCAGCATCTTATGAGCGGAGAATGCGAGAAAATCACAATTAAGCTCAGCCAGCTTCGTTTCCAAGTGCGGAACCGACTGCGCACCATCAATAAACACTTTGGCGCCCACGAGATCCGCTTTCCGCGCCACTTCTTTAATCGGAAAAATGGACCCGAGAACGTTCGACATCGCCGTGATCGCGACTATTTTGGTGCGGCGGGTGAGGAGCTTATCGATATCCGTCAAATCCAAAAGCCCATCCGATGTGACTGGAATAAATTCGAGTTTGGCGCCGGTCGCCTGAGCGGCCATCTGCCAGGGAATTAAATTGGAATGATGTTCGACGGCGGAAAGCAGAACGACATCTCCCGCTTTCAAGAACTTGCGCCCCCAACTAGTGGCGACCAAGTTGACGGAATCTGTAGTGCCCTTCGTAAAAATAATACTCTCGGGCGCTGAAGCGCCGATGAATTGCGCCACCTTTTTGCGGACATTTTCGTACTGCTTGGTCGCCTCTTCGCTCAACGTGTGAATACCGCGGTGGATATTGGCGTTGGTTTCTTGATAGTAGCGTGATTCCGTATCGATCACGGTCTGTGGCTTTTGGGTCGT
>JAYWEN010000183.1:0-2552 GCA_043779245.1 Elusimicrobiota bacterium
CTCAACTTGAAGGTTGGCTGTTGGAAATCCTAACCGGCGCGCACGCTTATCTCCATGAACGACTTTCCCCTCCGCTGAGTACGGATAGCCCAATAAGGCATTGGCCTTTTCAATGGAGCCGCTCGAAAGTAGAGCACGGATACGTCGAGAGGAAACAGATCCGACCCCGCGTGAGACACTCGCCACCACATGAAGTCGAACGCCTGATTGCTTGCCAAGTTTTTTGAGCAGAGGCAATCGTCCGGCACGGTTCTTTCCAAAAGCCAACTTCGGTCCCACGACCATTTCCGCGGCTTTGTACTTTTTAACAATTGTGTTCTGGAAAAAATCTTCTGGGGAGGTCGAAGCGGTCTTCCGATCAAACGTCAAAACTTTCACGGTTTTAATTCCAAAGTGTTTTAGGATCTCGACTTTCTCAGCGAGCGTGGTGATTAAGACGGGACGCGTGAGTTGAAGTCCAGCGTGGCGCGGCGGCATTCCGAAAGCCAAAACGACATTGTTTGCATGGAGGACCTTGGCGCGCTGGATGACTTTCTGAAGGAGCGCTTGGTGGCCTCGGTGCACCCCGTCGAAGGTTCCCAGCGTGAGAACGGAGCATTTAGGCTGGGACAAGAACAGTCTCCTTCACAATAGGACGCAGAAGAGGTTTCAAGTCAGAACTCTCCATGCGGCAGAGCTCTTCCCACCCTAACGCATGTTCGCGTTTAAAAGGACCGACTCGGTCACGCACGAGCTCAACTAAAGCAGCACAGGTCCCCAGCCGCTCGGCGATATCTTCGATTAAAGTACGAACGTAGGTCCCACGAGAGCAAATCACGCGGCCTTCCCAATACGGCAAATGGAATGATTCTAAAGTGAAGGAACGGATCGACACGACTCGAGGAACACGCGGTATAAGCACGCCTTTGCGGGCGTAGTGATAATACGGTTTGCCTTTATATTTGAGAGCGGAATACATGGGTGGCATTTGTGCGGTTTCGCCTAAAAAAGATTGGAGAGTTTCCTTAAGACTGTGAGACGTTACGTGGTCGAATAGTTTTTGCTCGACGATTTCACCCTCTAGATCAGCCGTGGAAGTCTTAAGGCCAAACTCGGCGCGAAACCAATATTCCTTTTCAAGACCGAGAAAGGATTCTTGCGAACGAGTGGCCGACCCCACGAGGATCATCAGTAAACCTCGCGCCGAGGGATCAAGCGTTCCGCAGTGTCCTACGCGTTTAGCGCCGATGCGTCTTCTCACATTACTGACGCAACCAAAGGACGTGACACCCGCCGGCTTGTTTAATAAAAGAAGTCCGTTTGGACTTTCGTCAAGAGTGGAAATGACTAAACCTCAGGCTGAGGCGATTCGGATTTACGTTCACTCTCGAGCTTGTTGAGGACTTCGAGGACCTTCTGAGCTTCTTCGGCGCTGTTATCAAGTACAAAGAGAAGTTCGGGCGCATGCACTAAATTTTCAAGCGAGCGTAGATGAGCACGAATAACACCCTTAGCGCGGTCCAGCGCTTCTTGAGTTCGGCGACGCTCTTCATCAGTCCCGAGCACCGAATAGAACACTTTCGCCTGATTGAAATCTGCACTCAACCGTACTGCGAGAACCGTAATAAATCCCAGACCAGGATCCTTGAGGAGTGGGATCTTTTTAGAAATTTCCTGGTGAATCAACTCGGTCACACGTTCTCGTCGGCGGATGCTCATAAAGGTGAAGAGACAGCGCTTAGGACTGCGGCTCGAGCTTACGAGCCTTGGTTTCTTCGGTATACAACTCGACGATATCCTTAGGCTTGATGTCTTGGAAATTGCCCATGCTGATGCCGCATTCAAAACCTTTTTCGACTTCTTTCACGTCATCTTTGAAGCGGCGCAGCGAATCGAGCGCTCCAGCATACACAACAACCCCATCACGCAAGACGCGCGCTTTTGCGCCGCGAACGAGTTTACCTTCCAGGACAATGCTGCCGCCGATCACCCCGCCCTTGGAGAGCTTATACACTTCGCGGATCTCCGCGCGGCCGAGCTTCAGTTCAGACTTCTCGGGTTCAAGGAGCCCTTCCATCGCCGCGCGAACATCAGCAATTACTTCGTAGATAATGCGGTAGGTTTTAATTTCGACATCTTCTTTACGAGCATAGTCTTCGGCTTTGGCATCAGCACGTACTCCGAAACCGATAAGAACGGCATCGCTTGCTGCAGCCAAGGTCACGTCAGTTTCATTAATACCACCTACACCTGAGTGAATGACATTGAGACGGATCTGTGTGGTCGACATACGATCGAGCGAATCACGCAGGGCCTGAACGGATCCTTGCACGTCAGCTTTCAGAACGAGTTTTAATTCCCGAATCTTCCCCTCAGCAACGCGTTCGTGAAGATTTTCTAACGTCACATGGCGACGCTTTTGGGCGTCTTCGGCCACAACCATTTGACGGCGTTCGACGAGTTGACGCGCCTCTCGTTCATCAGACATTACTGTAAATCGATCGCCAGCCTGCGGCACCGAACTCAAACCTAGGACTTCGACTGGGGTCGAGGGTCCTGCAGAATCAATACGA
>JAYWEN010000184.1:0-3508 GCA_043779245.1 Elusimicrobiota bacterium
AGGCATTAATCGAAATGATTGCCTTAGCCGAGCTCGTTCCGGGGCCTGTAGCTCTTAAGGTTACGGCTTACGTCGGATATGTCCTTAGAGGAAAGAGAGGAATGGGTGTCGCCGTATTTGCGTTTGCCCTGCCGGCCATACTTCTCGTGCTGGCGGGAAGTTGGTGGATTTTCCGTAACGATCATCAATTATCATTTCAAAAATATTTCATTTTCTTAACGCCGATCGTTGTCGCCGCCTTTTTGGCCACCGCGACCCGGATGGCGATGCGAAGTGTCAAAAAACCTATTCAGGTCGCACTCGCGTTGTTTGCCTTTGTCAGCATGTCGCTAAATCTTTCACCCATTTGGATACTTCTCCTTAGTGGTTTAGTAGGAGCATTGTCGACTCGTCAATAATGACATTCTTAAAATTATTTTTGGTGTGTCTAAAAGTCGGCGCCTTTACCGTTGGAGGTGCCGCGAGCATCTTGCCGGTATTGTCCCACGAGCTCGTGACCCAAGGTCATTGGCTCACTGAACAAGAATTTTTATACGGCATCGCGCTTTGCGAAGGAACACCGGGTCCGGTCGTCACAGGTATGGGCCTCGTCGGTTATAAGTGGGGCGGCGTTGCGGGATGCCTTCTCGTCATCTTTGCACTCATCATGCCTGGGATTGTCTGGATGTTTTTACTCGCAAAATCACGCAAACGTTTTCGCAATTTTGCCATAGTTGAAAACTTCATCGGTGGGATCCGGCCTGCTGTCCCCGGACTCTTGGCGGCCCTGGCGTTACGGATGGAGCGCCATCAATCCATGTCCATGACAAACATTTTGATATGTCTCTTGTCGTATGGGGCGATTATGCGTTGGAAAATTTCCCCTGCCTTTCTAGTCCTGGCGGGAGTGGTCTGCGCCTTTTTTCGGAGCTGAGTTTTTGACGTCCGAACGACCTTTTAAAGTCATCGTTGAAGAAACGACTTCTGCGTTTAGAATCGTAACCCGTTGCACGGGCACATGTTTAGCATTCAACGGTATTTTTTCGAAAGCCTCTAACACATTCCACCCTTGTTCGACTTTTCCGAATACCGTATATCGCTGATCCAGCTGAGGCGCTCGTCCAAGGACAATGGAAAAGGAACTGAGTGCCGTATCAGGATCCCTTTCTTCATGGCCCATGGATAAAACACCCCGCTCATGCGGCAACGTATTCGGCTCTAATGGTAATGGGGTGACTAAAGATTCCTGTTTCTCCGTCAAAGCTGTCGCTCGATTATCGGCGAGCGACGTTTGTGCAACAAATCCGGGATAAATAAAATCAAATGCCGTGGAATCATATACTCCGGCCCTGACAAGCGCTAAGATACGTCGAACGGTTTCCGGTGCCACATCTGGATAAAGGGTTAGAAGCAGATTCCCTAACGACGTACGCATCAATATCCGTTCCGGTCCCGCCGCAGGCATAGTCACATTTTTCACTGGCCGCAGGAGTGCGGGTGATGGCTTCTTGAATTGCATATCGCGCGCGTAAATCAACATGGTGGCCATCGAATCGACATCATGGTCCGTGGTGTTGTGGTACGTACTTACTAACTCGTATTCATGGTTTTTATAGAGAGGGATGCCTTTTACACTCGCAAAAGAGCTCACATCTTCCAAGCCAATCTTTCCTTTTGAACTGCGCGCCTTGCTCTTAAAAATCTCTTTTCCTGTCGTTAAATCCCGCAACGCTAGCGAGACCGCGAATGGGTGGAGATGAACAGCTGCTGCATGCATGGTGGTGTCAAACGGAAGATTCATCCAGCCCGTAACGTTCGTATGATGAATGTCCCATCCGGGTTTAACGACCCAGTGCCCCGTAATTTTATTTCCTGCGACATCCTTAAAAATATCCCATTTCGTCCCATTAGGGGCATGTTGTCCTGGGAGGCAACTGGTGACGTCGACGGGAGAACTGGACTCCATGGATAAGGGACTTTCTCTCGTTATCGTATCTTGGACAAGGACGAAAGGAACGATGTTGAACAAGGGAACAATCGGTTTTCCTGCTTCCGAATCCTTAATAAACTTGAAAGTGACTTTATGTCTTACTGTTTCGTGAGGGTGATCGATATTAAGATTAAGGACTTGCGTCGCCATGTCGAGGGGCTCACTGGATAAAATGGGCAATCCAAACCCCCGCGGCAAATCAAGCTTGAGTTGCCCCTGTGAAAGTGTAAGCAAGCGCGTAGTTGTGGAATTTAAATAACCGTACATCGCTTTGCGACGCGCTAAATTAAAATCTAAATTGACATGACACATGAAATCCGGAGAAGAAGGCGATTCTCCGTTGGCTTTCATCATTTCCGTTTGAATTCCGGTGATCCATAGCAATTCAGGCTTTTCCGAATCGATGAGATAAACGGGTTGCGTGCTATTCGGCCCTTCCATAGAAAGGTATTTTCGATCAATCGTGTAAACAGGAGATAGCAGGACTTTGGTCTGAACGTGGTTCTGATCAGAGCCCAGTCCCGACACTGAGAAGAAAAGTAAAGGCAAGAGATTCCACTTCTTCATGTTCAGTAGGATAGCTGATTTGTATCTTTATTTAAAGGGCGCCAATTAATATAGTACGCGAGAGGAATCATCTGACTATAATCATCTTCATGCCACGGCGAATCGCGCTCATCTCAAGTATATTTTCTGCATTCGGCCTTTTCATTTTGTCGGGCTGCTCAAAAAAAAATATCGATTGGCGCAACTTTGAAACTAGAGCGGACTCTTTTTTGGCTCGGTTTCGTTCCCCAGCGCGAACATCCGCTGATCCCGTTGTTGCGACCGTCGGACATTGGACAATTAAGCTATCAGACCTTCACGAGCGCTATTATGAAGTTCCACCTGAGAATCGTCGTTTATTCGATACTCCGTCAGGGCGAAGGCTTCTAGTCGAGCGTCAAATTCGACATTTGGTCTTGTTGGACGAGGCTAGAAAAGCAAATGTCGAAATGGATGCTGTTTTCCAGACGAATCTCCGAGCTGAACGCGAACGGTTATTGGTACGACGTTGCTTTAATACCGTTATGCAGAAGCAGGTCAGTGCGCCGACAATGGCGGAAACCGAAGATTATTATCACCAACACCCGGAGCAGTATGGAGGCGGGACGGAGGTCTTCATGACAAGTATCCTCGCGCCGAACAAGGCTAGCGCCGACCAAGTTCAAAAACTTTTGAAGAAAAAATCCTTTGCGTCAGTTTTTGCCTATTATAAGGCCGAAGGTAAGAAAACAGAGGTCATGGCATTTTCACGGCAAGCCAAATTACGCACGCAAGCTTTCAGGCCCGAGGTCGAGAAAGTTCTATCACTTTTACAGAATGGGCAAATCACAAAATTTCCGATTCAAACGGCAGTTCAATGGGTGCGTAAAGATGGTGCGCGAAATATCACGGCAAAACCCTTTTCAGAGGTCCAAGCAGCCATTGAAAAAACAATTATTAACCAGAGGATCGCAGATGTAATAGGTATTAAGAAATCGAAATTGCCTGTAAAAG
>JAYWEN010000185.1:0-3638 GCA_043779245.1 Elusimicrobiota bacterium
ATTAGTTTGGGTCATCGTAAAAATCTCAAAAGAGTCCAATTGTTCCTCTCCTACATGTGAAGCGTTCCATTCCCAACATAGATAACGTCCAAAATCGACGCGATGCATTTGATTCTTTGAGTCCTCTAGGTTCATTAAATATTTTCGCCAACGTTCGTTAGGATATGTTCCTGCGATCGAGGCCGGAGGTGCCCATGAAAGCGCCTTCCCATGTTGATAAACATCAATTAGCTTTCCATTTTTTAACTTTCCTGGAATGACAAACCATCCGCTCGTTTTGTGTGGATTTGGAGCAAACATGGCCCATGATTGCACGCTTTGGGATATTCGGATAATCGTGCTAATGATTTTGGGGACTGGATGATGGTCTGGGTTCAGAACATTCACATTCCAATAGATAACACACATCAGGACAAGCACAACCACACTTTCAGAGAAAAAAGAGTGGTGCATGTAAATATCTTCGGTCTCGAAGCTCGAGAAATGCGATAACGTTTTGGCGCAAATGCCCATTGTTTTAGTCCGTGTTGTGGACCAAAAGCCCTCAAAAATAAAAGAAACATGTTCCCAAAACCAAGGGGGTAGAAAAACGGTCAGTGCGGCGGCGCTGACCCATGGGAAAGGTCCCAGGTAAAGACATGTGGCAAAGCTCAGATGCATAAAAATAAATAAGAAGACGATGAGCGTTCTTATCGGGCCTATCCCAATAGGTATAAACATTGCCAAGGGAGCCACAGCCTCAAACAAAACAATCGCAAACGTCAAAACTTTGCAAAGAAAAGGGAATAGCAGAAGCTGACGCCCAATGGGTGTTACAAACCCGGACAGGTTCAACGTATAAAAAACAGCCGTTCCGTCCTTAATCCAATCTGAACCTTGACCTTTTTCGAATGCCGAACACAAATACACGATGACGGTTTGGGCTAAGAGGGCGAGGGTTCCCATGGATGTCCAAACCTGGGGTTCTGGCTTGTTGCCGCGCCATCGAAATCGATCAATCGAACAACTCGCTCCCAACGGAACAAACATCCCCCAAAATAACATCATCCGCAGATAAAAATCGCCGTTTTGCAGTATTAATGGATTCCGCGAGTGCAACGACGCTGTCAAAAAGAATGTTAGGACCGACATGAGTCGTGTACGAAAACCCACAAGAAGGCCAAAGGCGCAAAGAGCAGCAACTCCAAATAAGGTAGCCTGAACCCCGCTGTTGCCGCCGATCATGTGAAAGGACAATGAGAAATCGTTTGGCAGCTTTCGAAGTAGAACCGAGCGTGGAAGTGTGCCGAAATCAGTGTAAAACGCACGTAGGTCGAAAGAGCGGATAAGCAAGTCTGCGATGACAACGCTGGCCATTGTGATACGAAAAAGCGCTAGAGAACGTATGTCAATACCAAATAATGTCGAAAAAATGGGAGATGCTCTTAATGGAGGTAGGAATAGGCCAGAGGATCGCCCTAGGCGCTTCATCGTTAATTCAAATCAAGGGATTGGAGCTTGGCCTCATCTACAGATGTTTGATAGTTCATCGATTTTTTGAAATTGGTCAGCCACTGGAGATATTTTTGTCTTTCAATGGTCAGTCTAATGTTTTTTTGAATTTCCGCCTTAGGGGAAGCGGGGGATAGATATTCACGATCCTTGCGATAAATTTCAAACCCGCGAGACGTGTGCGTGACTGGGGATACCTGGCCAACCTTTAAGCCTGAAAAAACCTTATCCATCTCTGTTCCCAGACTTCCTGCTCTGAAAGGGGGCATTTTGCCGCCCTCCCGGACGGTACTAGAATCGAGAGATACGCGCTTGGCGATTTGATCGAAAGGAGCTCCATTGGCGAGCTGCTTTCTCGCGTTATCGGCATTGAACTGAGAGTCGAGACGAATCACATGCGCTTCGATAATCTTCGAGGGGCCGAAATCTACCTTGTGGGTGGCGTAATACTGTTGTGTTTCTTGATCACTAACAGGCCAGTATCGATCGTGTCTCTTTTCGATAAAATAGCGAATGAGCAAATCTTCGTGAGGTATTCTTGCGCGGAGCATGTACGCGAGTTCCCTTGGAACGCCTTCATTTTTGGCGGCGATGAGGATGAGTTTTCGTCTGATCAGTTCGTCTACTAATATCTTACGCTCCTGGAGCGTGCTAAAAGCATTTCGGTTGTTTTTTGAAATAAGCAGAGCTCGAAGGTCGAAATCCGTAATGTCAATGGGACCTACTCTTGCAACGATTACTTCTGATCGGGCTGAAAGCGAGAGATGGATATCCTGGGCTAAGGTGCGAAGATCCTCCTGGATGACATTTAGGTAGGACGATTTTTGATTTTCTGTGCGGACACAACCGCAAATTGATAAGCCAACAATGATTAGTCCTGTGCGATGAATTTTGTGAATTACTTGCATGATTCCAACGATAGCGAATTTCCGCTCAACCGTCAAGGAAGTTGCGATTTTCTTTTGAAAAACAACGGATAGCCAAAAGCATTAGGAACCCATCGTAAGGAATTCGGTACCTAACTTCTCCAATGCTAAAAAATACGGCCCCCATTAGGCCTAGAATTGGAAGAATAAGAATGAGTTCTCTGCCAAAGGCGCCATCCCACTGCTTAAACTTCTTCCCGATACGAAAACAATAAAAGACGGCAGGAAGAAAAATGCCGATAAGAAAAAGTTGTTCAAAACATTCCATCAGCCGTTCTAGCGAAGTATCTACGGAAGGCCAAGGCAGAGCTCCTGTGAAAAGATCCAGAACATGTTCGACGGACAAGGCGAGAGCTCCCAGAGGGTGTTGGCTGACCCATCCCCACGCTTTTGAAAGGTTTTTGTGGTTTTCATAGATTCCAAAAGGAAGCGTGAGTGACTCTGTGTAGCCGTGCTGTATATTCGAAGGCGACGTAAACGCAAATGTTGCTCCTGATATCTTTTGGTCATTCCATCGAATTGTTCTCAGGTTTCCGTAATGTCCATAAAGGATATTGGCAGACCAATTGGTCGATATGAGGCAAAACTTCCCGCCATTGATCTTCGTGCACCGAAGGGACATGGGGGCAATAAGAAGTAATAGCCCTAATGTCATTCCGCTCATCACAATGCACAAATTAGTGCTCCGATTTCGGAACGCCACAACACATAGGCCCGCCAAGACGGCTAAAGCCGAAGCTAAGGCATGATTCTTAAATGAAATCGCGACTCCCCATACGATTCCACTCCCGAGAGAAAAAATAAAAATATGCCAACTCTTCTTACTCTTTAATCCGAGCACGCAAAGCCAGCTCGCAAAAATTAAGCAAAAGGTGAATGGATTTTCCGCAAGAAAATAAGACGCGTAATCTATAAACGGAAAATAAAAGCTGCTCAAAATAAGGGTGTAGTAAGCGGTGCGGCGGTCATAGAGATCATTCGCCAAAGCGGCGAGCAATGGAGGAATGAAGCACGAAATAAGCCATTGCACAGTAACGGCTAATTTCCAGCTCGGATCGAAATGATAGAGATATGCAAAATATAAATGGACACCTGGAGGATGAAAGGTGTGATAAATGCTAGGAGAGAAATTAGGGTCAAGCCATAGCTTGGCGTATTGAACGTAGACCTTCATATCGCTGTAAATATATTGCGTGGCGGGATGCTCTATAAATAAATACC